>NZ_AUAG01000029.1:0-50438 GCF_000428605.1 Thioalkalivibrio sp. ALE19 | reverse complement strand
CCGCCGTAGGCGGCGAGGTGGATGGAGTCGACGTCGATGTCGCCCCCGGCGGTGTCGCCGCGGTTGCGGGTGTACCCCATGGCCGCACCGAGATGGAGTTCTTCGGAAATCGGGGCATCAAAGCCGACCGTGAGTCCGGTGAAGCGATAGTCGGCGCCGCTGGCGTTGGTGGTGTCGTCGATGTCACCGCGGCCACCTTCGGCATTGACCCACCAGCCCCGCGATGTTCCCGGGGAGTCGTCCAGCAGCCCTCGGGGCTGTCCGGCGGAGGCGAGCTGGAGGCCGGCGAGCTGCGCCAGGCTGGCGGTTTCGCGCGGTGCCTGCGCGCCCCCGGGCCCGGGCATCCGCCCGGTGAGGCCGGCACGGAAACGCTGGGCACCGCGCAGCCCGATCTGCTGGACGTGGGTGTGGTCGACGCCGGACAGGTCGTCCAGTGAGGCGCGGGCGTTGTCCTCGTCCATCGCGATGAGTGTATCCAGAACGGGAGACATGTCGGCATTCTGCGTCTGTTCATCGAGGCCGCCCGCTACGGCCCGCTGGTTGCGGGTACGCGCTACATCAACGAAATCCGCCACCTGAGTCAGGGTCAGATAGACCTGATCCGAACCGTAGCCCAGTTCGGATTCCAGAAATGCGAAATCATCGGTGACATCGCCAAACTCGCCGTACACCGCCTGCTCGGCGTTGAGGATCGTGTACGTCGTTTCGGGGTCCCACGTGCTTCCGTCATCGGTGCCGTTTTCGGCGGTGACGTGCACGCTGGCACTGTCGTCGATATGGATGTCACCTTCGACGGTCACGTAATCGTTGTGGACCCCGGCGGTATTGCCACCATCGTTGACTTCCACCCGATACACCGAGTCCTGGTCCAGTGTCAGGTCGCCGTTGGTGATGGTCAGGCTGCCGATGGAATTGCCGGGTGCGAGCATCCCGCGAATGGTGGCGTCGCCATGAACCTGTCCGTCGCCTCCCAGTTGGCCTCCGGATTCGACTTCGAGGCCGTCCTGGCTGGCGAGGATCCCGTTGACCACCAGCGTTCCCCGTGCATCCGGATCGTCTGCCACGATCACCCGGCTTCCGGCCGAGACTTCGGAATCCGGGGCGATTTCCAGATGACCCCGGCCCTGGAAGCCGACCGTGAGGCTCTCGGATACGATCCATTCGGAGTCCGATCCGGAGAGGTACACGGAACCTTCAGCGCTGTCGCGACCGCCGATGTACCCCCAGTCGCTGGTGACGCTTGCCCCGTCCTCGATATCGAGCCGCGCGGTGCCTTCGTCTCCTATGACCAGGGGGACATCCGTGTCCCAGGTGGAATCGGGGCCGGCAATCCGCGCACTGGCGCTGCTGTCCGGCTGAACGGCGAGAAGGGCCATGGACTGACTTTCGACTCGGGCGCCATCCAGGATCTCCAGTTGGCCGTGGCCGGCGCGCCCGATTTTCAGGGTGTCGCCGGTCTGCAGAATCGAGTCCGGTCCGGTGATGCTGACTTCGCCATGAGAACCGGATTCGGCCCCGATCCAGCTCTCGCCTCCAACGATGACGTGCCCTCCGTCGCGGACTGCGAGATCGGCCGAGCCATCCCAGCCGATAAACAGCCCGTCGTGCACCGTCCACCCGGATCCGTTGCCCCGGATCGTCGCCGTTCCCCGGGCGCCGTCTTCGATGCCGAGCCCACCGACGATGGATTCCGCCTCCCCGCCGTTGCTGAGCTCGAGGTCGCCTTCGCCTCCGATCCCGATTCCCAGGACGGACTCCGGGCCCTGGCCGGTGATCTCCAGCATCGAATCGGACCCGTCGATGACAACGGAACCCTCCGAGCCGGATTCATCGGCCACAAGGACGCGTTCATCGGCCTCGAGCCGAGCTCCGTCAAGGATGTGGAGTGCTCCTTCGCCCGCTTCTCCGACGAAGAGGTCGTCCCCCGCCTCCCAGCGGGAACCCGGACCGCGGAGCCGGACGAAACCATCGCTGTCTTCAACGTAGGCAATGTGGCTCATCCCTTCGGTGACCAGTTCGCCCCCGTCCAGGACCTCAATCTGGCCACTGCCGGCATCGCCGATGGCCAGGGCACCCTGCGCGGTCAGGCGAGAACCGGAGTCGGTAATGGTTGCTTCGCCCCGGCCCGAGGCCAATCGACCCAGAAACACGTTTGCACTGGTCACTTCGCCCCCGTTCCGGATGTCGAGGTGGCCTTCACCGCTCCATCCGGCCGTCAGGTCGCTGGTGGTCCAGCTGGATTCGTCCCCGTCGCCGGAAACGGTTGCGGTCCCGTGACCGGTAGCGTCAAAGCCAAGATAGGTATTGCCACTGGTGACCTCACCGCCGTTGGCGATGGTCAACTCCCCGTGACCGCCGCGCCCGACGGCCAGATAGGTCGTGATGTCCCACTCCGCATCATCGACTTCAACCGATCCGCTGGAGCCTTCGTGATATCCCACGTCGGCGTCCCAGTGTTCGGCAATCGCTTCGTCGTCCATTTCGAGCGAGCCGGTTCCCCTGTTGCCGACTCGTATGGAGTCCCCGACAAGCGTTGCATCGGTGATCCGGATGGTTCCGTTCGAGTCGGCGCCATTCCCCACGAAGTTGGTTCCCGATCCCTGCTCGAGTCGGGCGCCATCCTCCAGGACCAGTGTGCCGGTACCACCTATGGTACCCACATTCAGATTGAGATCGTTGTGCTGCCATTCCGCATCACCGCCGGAGATCACGGCTTCTGCGTCGGCCGAAGACCATATCCCGATGTCGACACGGGCGTTGGTGACGACGGCGCCTTCCACCTGGAGGTTCGCGGTTCCCCGGAGACGGAAATTGTCGTGGGTTTCGAGCGAACCGTCCGCCGTGATTTCCAGCTCTCCGTCAAGGAGTTGAATCCCGTCGGCTTGCGCTCCCGTATCAGCAATCTGTACGCGGTCATCCTCGTCGAGGATCAGGGCCTCGGTGTCAGCATCGGGGGCATCCTGATCCCAGTTACCGTCCTGAAACCAGTCGATGTTGGCCACAACGTCGTCGGTCCATTCGGTCTGATCGGCGCCGGCTCCGTTGATCCCGATGGCGAGGATGGCGGGGCCCACCAGTCCGGGGATGGTCCAGTGGCGGCGGGCGGAGGCGCGCGGCCTCAGAGCACGGTAAACGGCATGACTGAGCGGGGTGGGTCGAAATACTGGCATCCTGAGTCTCCCTGGAATCCTTGTGTGAACGAAACACGAAGACCCGCGATATCGGCGGGTACAGGGATTCTGGCGCCTCATGGCGCGCCGGGCCCCGTCTGAACAGGGGGGGTGCAGAACTTTTCGGGGCGGTCGTGTCGCCCCGTGGGTTCACGGGGTGTCGGCGTAGCGCTCGCGGAAGGCGCAGCGGCCTTCGGGGAGCCAGGCGGGGATGTCGTAGTAGCGTTCGAGGATCGGGCGCAGGATGTCCTCGTGGTAGGCGGCGTAGTCGAACCCGTGGCCTTCGGCGACCTGCCAGGGGATGCCGCCGGCCTCGCCGGTGCGGATCTCGATGCGGTCGAAGAACGGTGCCAGCTCTTCGCGGTCGACCTCGCCGCGGCGCGGGATGAACACGAAGTTCTCGCCGTCGAGGGCACGGAAATCGGTGATCAGGTCGTCCTGGCGGCCGTAGTGCGAGCCTTCGCCGAAGACCCCGAAGTAATGCCCGGAGTAATGGCTCAGCATGGCCGAGCGCGAGTAGCTGCGGGTGAAGAAATGCCAGTCTGCGTCGGACCGGTCCGCGTTGGAGTAGGGCTCGGTCAGCGCGGCGACCTCCTCGGGCGCGAGGTAGAACACCGCACTGGCGTGGTCGCCGTGGCCGCGCAGCCAGTCCACCGGCAGGGTGGCGATGGCCAGCAGCAACAGCGCGTGCAGCAGGGCCAGCAGGCCGGACAGCCAGACCGAGATCCGCAGGGCGCGGGTGGTGAGGAACAGCGCGGGCACCAGCAGCAGCGGGGCGAACACTGCCAGCCAGTGCAGCCCGATCCCGGCGAACGGCGAGAGCAGGGCGAACAGGCCCAGTGGGATCAGCCCGGCGGAGACGAACACCCCGAGGCGGTGTTCGCGCACGCCCTGCACCACGGCCCGGCGCTGGCGCGCGAGGAACCACAGCAGCCAGGGCGTGAACAGGTACACCAGCAGGGCGGCATAGGTCAGGGTGCCGCCGGGGTCGAAGCCGTCCCCGCCGTGGCGGTTCACCACGTTGAACATCACGTTGTACCAGCAGTTGTCCCAGTTCCAGTACAGGTTGAGGGCCACCGGCGGCAGCACGCCGAGGATGATCAGCAGCAGGCCGCGCCAGTGCTCGCGGGCGAACAGCATGATGTGCAGGCCGATGGCCACGCCCAGCAGCACGGCGAAGTATTTCGACAGGAACGCCAGCCCCAGCGCGACCCCGCCGAGGAAGAAGGCCAGCGCCGCCACGCCCGGGCGCGGTTCCCGCAGCGCGTACCACACCAGGCCGGTGGCCAGCAGGGCGAACAGGATCAGCGGGGTGTCGGTGGCCACCAGCACGGCGATGAACAGCAGCGGCATGAACAGCGCCAGCAGCGAGACCAGGCGGGCGCGCACCGGGTCGTGCCGGTGCCACAGGGCGAGGATCAGCAGCGCCGGGGCCACGGACACCAGGATGCCGGGGATACGGATCACCAGCGGCTGTTCGGACAGCGCGGTGACCGCGCTCAGCCACCAGCCGATCATCGGCGGGTGGTCGTAGTAGCCGAGATCCGGGTGGGCGGCCCAGATCAGGAAATAGGCCTCGTCGCCGGTGATCGGCAGCAGCGCGGCGATCAGTGCCTTCAGCGCGATCACCGCGAGCAGCACCGCCGGGTAGTGGCGGGCGGGCCCGGGGGCGTCGGCGGGCAGGCTCACAGCCGCAGATGCCGGAACAGCGGGTCGGGGATGGCGCGGATGATGGTCATGATCACCCGCCAGAACCACGGCAGATAGGCCACCGCGCGGCCCCGGCGCAGCGCGCGCAGGATGCCGCGGGCCACGCTGTCGGGCGAGGCCCACAGCGGTCCCGAGCGGTCGAAGCCCTCGGTCATCGGGGTGCTTACGAAGCCCGGCTTGAGGGTGACCACGTCGACGCCGGCCGGCGCCAGGCGGTGGCGCAGGCCCTGAAGATAGGTGGCCAGCATGCCCTTGGCGGTGCCGTAGACGTAGTTGCTCTGGCGGCCGCGGTCGCCGGCGACCGAGCCGATGGCGCCGATCACGCCATGGCCCTGCGCCTCGAAGTCGGGGGCGATGCGGGTGAGCAGGGCGACGGCGCTGGTGCCGTTGATGCGCAGCGCCTCCTGGGTGGCCTCCACCGAGTTATGGCTGGTGGCGGGATCGGGCAGGCTGCCCCAGGCCAGCAGCGCGGCATCCACCTCGCCCAGGTGTTCGCGGGCGGCGGTCCAGGCGTTCTCGTGGGTGGCCGGGTCGGCGGGATCGGCGGCCAGGCCGCGGATGCGCTCGCCCGCCGGGTCGTCGCCGCGCACCCGCAGGTCGGCCAGCAGGCTTTCCAGCCGTTCGGCATTGCGCGCCACGCAGAACAGGTGCGCGCCATCGGCGGCCAGGCGGCGGGCCACGGCGGTGGCGATGGCGGAGGTCGCTCCGAAGATCACGACGTGGTTGAGCGGATTCATGCGGTCACCCGGCGCCAGAAGCTGGAGGAGAATTGAGGGTCGGTCAACTTAGCGAACTCGATCCATTCGGGAAACCCGGCGCGGAACATCGCGCCGGACATGCGCGCGTCCTTGGCCGGGTACAGCGCCCCGTGCGCCTCGCGCACCACACGGTCGAGGCGCTCGAACAGCGCATGGGTCGCCGCCCCGCGATCGGGGAAATCCAGGGCCAGGGTGGTGCCCGGGCGCGGGAACGACAGCATCCCGGCCGGCGGCTGGCGGCCGAAGGTCTTGAGCACCGCGAGGAACGAGCCCTGGCCGCTGCGCGCGATCTGGCGCAGCAGTTCGGCGACGGCATCACGCGCGGTGCGTTCGGGGAGCACGCACTGGTACTGATAGAACCCGCGGCGGCCGTAGATGCGGTTCCAGTCGCGGATCCCGTCCAGCGGGAACAGCCAGCCGCGATGATGCGCCGGATGCGGGCTGCGGCGCAGCGGCTGGCGGAAATACAGCTCGTTGAACGCGCGCAGGCCGGGGCCGTTGACCAGCGAGAACGGCGGGTCCACCGGCACCCGCCGCCGGGGTTCGCGGAAGCGGGCGCGCGGGGGCGGGGTGACCGCGTGGCGCCCGGCGGAATAGATCCCGCGGCCCGGGGGATGGCGCCGGCCATCGGCCAGGCAGTCGATCCAGGCCACGGTGTAGGGCCATTCGCGGCGCGCGCGGGCATCCAGGGCCCAGAAATCGTCCAGGCTGTGGAAGCGTTCCGACCACACCGACATCCAGGCCGAGGACACCGGCACCAGCTGCAGGGTTACGGTCTCGATCAGCCCGGTCAGGCCCAGCCCGCCGATGGTGGCGGCGAACCAGCGCGGGTTGTGCTCGGGGCTGACCTCGACCCGGCCGGCATCGCTGCGGTGCAGAGTCAGGCGCTGCACGTGCGCGCCGAAGCTGCCGGCGACGTGATGGTTCTTGCCGTGCACGTCGTTGGCCACCGCGCCGCCCAGGGTCACGAAGCGGGTCCCCGGGACCACCGGCGGGAACCAGCCGCGCGGCACGCTCAGTTCCAGCAGTTCGTCCAGCGTGACCCCGGCCTCGGCGGTGAGGATGCCGGTCGCGGGGTCGAACTCGACGAAGCGGTCCAGCCCGCGGGTATGCAGCAGATGGCCGCCGGCGTTGAGGCAGCAGTCGCCGTAGGAACGCCCCATGCCGTGGGCCAGCAGCGGCCCGGCCGGCAGCCGGTCCGGGCGGAACGCCGGCGCGCTGTGCGCGGCGTGTTCCACCCGCGGGATGCGGTTCCAGCTGGCAGTCATGGCCCGCCCACCTCGTCGTTGCGATCCCCTGCAGGAGGCCAGCCCCCTGGCCGATTGGGCGCAGCTAATATCCTCTGCGCCTGAATGCGCGGGCGTCCACGCATCCGCAGGCCCCCGGTTGCCGGGGGTGCGACATTCCCTCGGGTACAGCCCGACAGCATGACGCCCAATCGGCCAGGGGGCTGGCCTCCTACAGGGCTTCGCCATGACGTGGTGAGAGCGAAGCGCCTACGCATGGTGCTCGTCCGGGAGTTCGCGGCCACGGGCTTCGGGATTGGTGCTCAGCGCGATCAGGCCCAGCAGCACCGCGAACCACAGGGTGGTCAGGCGGATCAGCGTGGTCGCGGCCACCGCATCCGCCGCCGGCATGTCGTGCAGCAGGAGCAGGCCGATCATCACCGCCTCGGTGCCGCCCAGCCCGCCGGGCAGGAAGCTCAGCGCCCCGGCCAGCATGGCCAGGGCGAACACGAAGGCGGCGAACGCGAATCCGGCCTCGAACCCCATCGCATTGAGGATCCACCAGAAGGCCAGCGCCTCGGCGCTCCAGGCCACCACGCTGAGGGCCGTGGCGCCGGCGAGCAGGCCGGGTGCGTGGCAGCGCCGCGCCTGCAGCAGGATGGTGGCGGCGTGATGCAGGCCGCGCCACAGCCGCCGGCCGGGGCGGTCCGCGTGGCGTTGCAGGGCCTCCAGCGGTCGCCGTTGCGACAGCACCAGCAGGCCCGCGGCCACGGCCGCCACGCCGGCCAGGATCAGCGAGGTCCCCTGAGTCACCAGCGTGAGCCCCAGCAGCGACAGCAGTACCACCGCCACCAGATCCGACAGCCGTTCGCTGACGAACGCGGCGAAGCTGTCCGGATAGGGGACACCCCGGCGCTTGAGCAGTACGCCGCGCAGGGCCTCGCCGGCCTTGCCCGGGGTGGTGGTCAGGGCAAAGCCGGCGAGGTAGATGTGCAGGCTGGCGGGCGCGGCGACGTGATGCGCCAGCGCCCGCAGGTACAGCTGCCAGCGGGCGAACCGCAGGCTGTAGTTGACCAGCGACAGCGACAGGGCCAGCAGCAGGCCGAACGGGCCGACCTGCACCAGCGCGTGCCAGACCTCTTCCGCACCGGCCCAGATGGCGATGCCCAGATACGCCGCGGCGGCCACGATCACCGACAGGATCAGTCCGCGCAGGCGCCAGCCGGTCAGGACCGGGTTCCCGCTCACGACAGCACCGCGAGAGTCACGCCCAGCCAGGCCACCACCGTCACCAGCAGATGGGCATCGGTGAACAGGTCGCGCGAGGTGTCGCCGCCGCGCCCGCGAAAATGCAGCAGGTACAGGTAGCGGAAGATCCCGTAGATCACGAACGGCAGGGTGTAGATCAGCTCATCGGTGCCGTGCAGGGCGATGACCTCCGGGCTGACGGTGTAGAGCCCGTAGGCGATCACCGTGCAGGCCGCGCTGATCGCGATGAACTGGTCCAGCAGCGCGGTGGAATAGTCGTCCAGCACGCGCCGGGTGTCGCCCCGAGTGTCGCCCCGGCTGTCGTCCCGGGATTCGGGGGCGGGGTCCGCGGGCGCCGGGCCGGCGGTCACGGCGGTTTCCGCCAGTTCCGAGCGGCGCTTGGCGAAGCCCAGGAACAGGGTCAGCATCAGGCCGCACAGCAGCAGCCACTGCGAAGGTTCGATGCCCAGCCCCAGGGTTCCGGCCAGGATGCGCAGCATGAAGCCGCCGGCGATGCTGAACACATCCAGGATCACGACATGCTTGAGCGCCAGCGAATAGGCGATGTTCAGCACCAGATAGCCCGCCAGCAGCCCGGTGACCCAGGCGCTGACCAGCAGGCCCAGAGCCAGCGCCAGCACCACCAGCACGCTCAGGATGATCCGCGCGGCCGGGATGCCGATGGCCCCGCTGGCCAGCGGGCGGCGGCATTTGGTCGGGTGCCGGCGGTCGGCTTCGACGTCGAGGATGTCGTTGAGCACGTACACCGCGCTTGCCATCGCGCAGAAGGCGAGGAACGCGAGCGTGGCCGCCAGCAGGGTCTCGCCCTCCCAGGCATGCGCGAACACCGGTCCGAGGAACACGAACCCGTTCTTGATGTACTGGTGCGGGCGCAGCAGTTTGAAAATCGGCTGGAGCATCGGTGCGTGCGGAAAGGCCGGCGGAACGGGCTGGCAGTGTAGGCAAATGCGCCGTCCGGTGCACCCGCGAAGATGGGCACGTGCCCGGTTTCGCAGTGTGCGCGGGTGCGATCGGTTACCATCCGGGACGTTTCTCCGATCAATCCGCTGTCACCGGGAGTCTGTCATGCAAGCACTGTCCGTCCTGAAGAAAACCGTCGTCCTGTCTGCCGGCCTGGGCCTGCTGCTGGCCGCCGCGCCGGCGGCCGCCGATCTGTCCGAGGGCGACGCCTTCCCCGACGTCACCCTCAACGACCAGCACGGGGAGCCGCTGGAGCTGCCCGGCGATGCGCGCGTGGTGCTGATGACCGTGGAGATGGCTCCGGCCGACATCACCAATGATGTCCTCGGGGACATGGGGCCCGAGGCGATCGAGGAGGCCGGCATCCGCTACGTGGCCGATACCCACGGCATGCCGCCGTTCGTGCTCGAGAACGTGGTCATGCCGCGCATGCAGGAGCGCCCCTATCGCACCGGGGTGACCGAAGGCCCCGGGGACATGGGCTTCATGCCGCATCAGCGCGATCATGTGAGCGTGGTGTTCCTGGATGGCGAGGGTACGGTGACCGGCACCGGCGCGGCCGCCAGTGAGGCCGCCCTGCGGCAGATGCTGGAGGGCGCCGGCGACTGAAATGGCCTTCCTGCTGGGCCTGCTGACCGCGCTGGGCTACGGCGCGGGGGATTTTCTCGGCGGCCTGGCCTCGCGGCGGGTTTCGGCGCTGGTGGTGGCCTGCTATTCGCAGCTGCTGGTCACCGCACCGCTGCTGATGCTGGCATTGCTGATGGCGGGGCTGCCCGGGGAGGCGGCCCTGCTGTGGGGCGGTGCCTCGGGCGTGGCGATGGCGCTGGGCCTGCTGGCCTACTACCGCGGGCTGGCCGAAGGCTACATGGGGCTGGTCGCGGCGGTGACCGGGGTGCTGTCGGCGCTGGTGCCTCTGGCGGCGGGGCTGGCTCTTGGCGAACGCCCGGGATGGTTGTCGCTGGCCGGGATCGTGGCCATCGTGGTGGCGATCGCGCTGGTGTCGGGCGGGGCCCGGGAGGCCAGTCCGCGTGACCCGGACGCGCCGGTGCGGGGGGCGGATGGCCACGGTCACCGCGGGCCGCATCCGCTGCTGGGGGTGTTCGACGGCGTGCTTGCCGGGGTCGCCTTCGGCCTGGTGTTCGTGTTCCTTGACCAGGCCAGCGAAGGCTCGGCCCTGTGGCCGGTGGTCATGGCCGGCGGCGTGGGCGGGCTGGTGCTGCTGGGCGTGATGCTGCTGCATCGCCCCGAGCGACACATGGCCCGCAGCACGCTGGTGCTGGTTGCGCTGGCGGGCCTGCTGCCGGGGCTCGCCACCCTGGCCTTCGTGGTGGCCGTGCGCATCGGGCTGTTGTCGGTGATCGCGGTGGCCGGGGCCCTGTCGCCGGCGCCCACCGCACTGCTGGCGCGGTTCTTTCAGGCCGAGCGCATGAGCCGGCTGCAGCTGGCCGGCTTCGGCTTTGCGCTGGTCGGCATCGTGCTGATCGTACTGGGCGGGGCCGGGTGAGCCGGGAGGACCATGACCCGTAGGAGCGCGCTCGCGCGCGAATGCAGCAATCGTAGAAGGAGAGAGGCATGGAAACGGAACTGGCGAATGAACCCCGCACCGACCGCACGTTCGTGACGATCATCTACGTGCTGTATTTCGTCGGCTTCTTCATCGCCATCACGGCCCTGGTCGGGGTGATCATGGCGCACGTGAAGCGCAGCGATGCGGATGCGATCAGCGAGACCCACCTGCAGTATCAGATCCGGACCTTCTGGATCGGTCTGCTGATGGCCGTGCTGGCAACCCTGACCGCGGCGATCGGGATCGGCCTGATCATCGGGCTGCTGTTCCTGGTGTGGGTGCTGGTGCGGTGCATCAAGGGCGTGATCCGCAACAGCGACGACCGGGCCATCGAGGACCCGGCCACCTGGCTCTGGTAAGCCCCGCAGTGCGGGGCTCCGGGCGGGTTCTCAGCGCTCCAGGTACTGCAGCTTGCCCTCGACGCCGTCCCATTCTTCCGCGTCTTCCGGCGGGTCCTTGCGCGCGGTGATCACCGGCCAGGTGCGCGCCAGTTCGGCATTGAGCTCGATCATGTGCACCTGGTCCTCGGGCACGTCATCCTCGGGGACGATCGCCTCGGCCGGGCACTCCGGCTCGCACAGGGTGCAGTCGATGCATTCGTCGGGGTCGATGGTGAGGAAGTTGGGACCCTCGTGGAAGCAGTCCACCGGGCAGACTTCGACGCAATCGGTGTACTTGCACCGGATGCAGTTCTCCAGAACGATGAAAGCCATTGCGCTTCTCCATTGGTCGTGTTGCGACGCCACGGCTCCTGTGTGCCGTCGCTCGGTCCGTTCGGCGTATTGTAACCGCTCCTCCCGAGCGGCCGGGAATCCCGGCTGCCGCGGCTGTTATTCCGCGACTCCCCGTTCCAGCGTGTCCTTGAGCCGGTAGAGCGCGTCCAGCGCCTCGCGCGGGGTCAGGCCGTCCGGATCGAGTTCTGCCAGGGCCCGCGCGACGTCCCGCGCCGGCTCGGGTACTTCGGGTGCCCGCGGGGCGGGTTCTTCCGCCGCCGCGGGTGCGGGCGGCTCCGGCGGGAACAGCCCCAGCTGGGGCGAGTCGCTGTCCCGGGCGCGGCTTTCCAGATCGGCCAGATGGGTGCGGGCGCGCTGCAGCACGTCGGCCGGTACCCCCGCCAGCGAGGCCACCTGCAGCCCGTAGCTCTGGTTGGCCGGCCCCTCGCGGACCTGATGCAGGAACACGATGTCGTGGCCGTGTTCCACCGCGTCGGTGTGGATGTTGGCCACCGCCGGTTCGCGTTCGGCCAGCGCGGTCAGCTCGAAGTAATGCGTGGCGAACAGGGTCAGCGCGCGGTTCTCCCGCGCTAGGCGCTCGGCACAGGCCAGTGCCAGCGCCAGGCCGTCGAAGGTGGAGGTGCCGCGCCCGATCTCGTCCATCAGCACCAGGCTGCGCTCGCCGGCGTTGTGCAGGATGCTGGCGGCCTCGGTCATCTCCACCATGAAGGTCGAGCGCCCGGAGGTCAGGTCGTCGGAGGCGCCGATGCGGGTGAAGATGCGGTCCACCGGCCCGATGCGGGCCACGTCCGCGGGCACGAAACTGCCCATGCAGGCCAGCAGCACGATCAGCGCGGTCTGGCGCATGTAGGTGGACTTGCCCCCCATATTGGGCCCGGTGATGACCAGCAGCCGGCGGCTCTCGGGATCCAGTCGGGTGTCGTTGGCCACGAACGGGGTGTCCAGGCTGGCCTCCACCACCGGGTGGCGACCCTGCTCGATGTGGACGCCGGTCTCGGGCACCAGTTCGGGGCGGCTCCAGTCGAGCCGTCGGGCGCGTTCGGCGAGGGTGGCCAGCACGTCCAGCCGGGCCACCGCGTCGGCGATCGCCCGCAGGCGGTCGGCGCGCCCCTGCAGGCCGGCGAGCAGGTCGTCGAACAGCTGGCGTTCGTGCGCCAGGGCCTGTTCCCGTGCGGACAGGATCTCGTCCTCGAAGCGCTTGAGTTCCTCGGTGGTGTAGCGCTCGGCGTTCTTCAGGGTCTGGCGGCGCATGAAGCGCCCGGGCAGCTCCTCCGATCGCGAGCGGCCCACCTCGATGTAGTAGCCGTGCACCCGGTTGTAGGCGACCTTGAGCGTGGCGATGCCGGTGGCCTCGCGTTCGCGCGCCTCCAGGTCTCGCAGGAAGCCGTCGGCGTTGTGTTCCAGATCGCGCAGGCGGTCGAGTTCGGGGTCGAAGCCGGGACGGATCAGGCCGCCGTCGGTGACCCGGATCGGCGGCTCGTCGACCAGCGCGCGGGCCAGGGTTTCGCTCAGTTCCGTCTCCGGCGCGAGTTCGTCGCGCAGGGCGGCGAGGGTGTCGGCCTCGTCCGCGGCGGGCTGCAGTGCCGCGTGCAGGCCGGGCAGGCGTTCCAGCGCCGCCTGCAGCGCAACCAGATCGCGCGGCCGTGCGGAGCCCAGGCTGATGCGCGAGACGATGCGTTCGACGTCGGCCATGCCGGTCAGGGCCTCGCGCAGGCCTTGTTCGGCCGCGTGGTCCAGCAGCGTGGCGATGCCCTGCTGGCGTTCCCGCAGCAGGGCCCGGTCGGCCAGCGGCTGGTGCAGCCACTGCGACAGCAGCCGGGCGCCCATGGGGGTGCGGCTGGTGTCCAGCAGGTCGAACAGCGAGCCGCGGCGTTCCCCGCTCAGGGTGCGGGTCAGCTCCAGGTTGCGCCGGGTCGCCGGGTCCAGCATCAGCATCTGGCCGCGGTGTTCGCGCCCGAGCCCGGTGATATGGGCAAGGTTGCCGCGATGCTGTGCCTGCACGTAGGCCAGCAGCGCGCCCGCGGCGGCCAGGCCCAGCACCAGGTCGTCGCAGCCGAAGCCGGCCAGATCGGTGGTGCCGAAATGGCGGGTCAGGGTACGTTGCGCGGAGATCGCGTCGAAATGCCAGTCGGCATGATGCCGCGGGGCCCAGGCCTCGATCCCGGGGATCGCCGGGGCCGGGTCGGGGACGAGGCATTCCACCGGGTCGAGACGCGCCAGTTCGGCCTCCAGTTCGGTTGCGTCGGCGACCTCCAGCACCCGGAAACGGCCGCTGGCGAATTCCAGGCTGGCGATGCCGTAGCCTTCGTTGCGGCCGCGCACGGCGGCGCTGGCGGCCGGACACACGGCGACCATGCGATTGACCTGGCGGGCCTCCAGCAGGGCGTCCTCGGTGACCGTGCCCGGGGTCACGATGCGCACGACCTCGCGCTGTACCGGGCCCTTGTTCTCGCCCACCTGTCCGGTCTGCTCGCAGATCGCCGCACTCTCGCCCAGCTTCAGCAGCCGCGCGAGGTAGCTCTCCAGGGTGTGCACCGGGATCCCGGCCATGGGGATCGGCTCGCCGGCCGACTCGCCGCGGCGGGTGAGGGTGATGTCCAGCAGCCCGGCGGCGCGCTCGGCGTCGTCGTAGAACAGCTCGTAGAAGTCCCCCATGCGGTAGAGCAGCAGGGTCTGCGGATACTCCGCCTTGATCCGCAGGTATTGCTGCATCATGGGGGTATGTTTTGACAGGGCGTCCGCGTCGCTCACTGGCCGTTCCTGCTGTTCGGGGGCGTCGGTGGCCGGATTGTAACGGGTCCGGTGGGGGGTGCGGGGGGTTATGTGACGCAATCGCCGGAATGTCCGGGGGCCGCGGGACTTCCCTTGCTCAAGGATAAGAGCGTGCTTATATTAGAAAACACTAAATAACAGGAAAGGAGAGCCCGCATGATTCGGAAGAACCTCGGGGAAGAATACAGCCCGATGTATTTCCTGGGCGCACTGGGGGCCGGTGGCACGGCCGTTACGTTTTTCATGTTCCTGATGTTCATGACGCCCTATGACACCCCGATCCCCACATACGAGGCCATGATGGCGCTGATGGCGGGCGAGGGCCCGCTGATCGCCGTGCTGGTGGGTGCGGCCATGGCCGGCATTCTGTTCTTCGTGGCCCTGCATCTGCGCCTGCTGGTGTGGAATATCCGCGAATACCGGCAGTTTCGCCGGACCGAAGCCTTTACCCGGCTGCGCCGTTCCAACCAGGAAGTGGCCCTGATGGCGATCCCGCTGACCCTGGCCATGACCATCAACGCCGGTTTCATCGTCGGCGCGGTGTTCGTGCCGGGGCTGTGGAACGTGGTCGAGTACCTGTTCCCGCTGGCCATGCTGGCCTTCCTGGCGGTTGGCGCCTTCGCGCTGGTGATCTATTCGCGCTTCCTGGCGCGGCTGTTCACCGAGGGGGATTTCGATTTCACCGGCAACAACAACCTCAGCCAGCTGCTGGCGGTGTTCGCGTTCGCGATGATCGCCGTGGGGCTGGCGGCGCCGGGGGCGATGAGCGAGAACCTGGCGATCAACGCCGCGGGGATCTTCTTCTCGCTGACGTTTGCCGCGCTGGCCCTGGTGCTGGGGCTGGTGATGTTCGTGCTGGGCTTCAAGTCGACGCTGCGCTACGGCATCGCGGAGGCGGCCAGCCCGAGCCTGTGGATCGCGATCCCGATCCTGACCCTGCTGGGCATTGCCTTCATCCGTCATCAGATGGGGCTGCACCACGGCTTTGGGGCGCCACTGAACGAGGCGATGCTGTTCGTGTTCACCTCGCTGGTGCTGGGCGCTCAGCTGGTATTCGGCCTGATCGGCTATGTGGTGATGAAGAAGCTGGGCTACTTCCGTGACTACATCCACGGCGAGAAGAAGAGCCCGGTCAGCTACGCGCTGATCTGCCCGGGGGTGGCCCTGGTGGTCTTCTCCTGGTTCTTCATCAATCTGGGACTGGTGTCCAACGGGGTCGTCGAGCCGTTCAGCGTGGCGTATTTCGCCCTGCTGGCGCCGGTGGTCTACCTGCAGGTGGTGACGATCGCCACGCTGTTCCGGCTGAACCGCAAGCTGCTGCGGGCGGAACCGGCGACCGAGGGCGCCTCCCAGCAGGCGTGATCGCGCCGCCCGATCGGTGCCTGACGGGCGGTGTCCGGGGGTTCCCGGGCACCGCCTTTTTTGTCCGGTCAGGCGGTGGCGGCGGGGCGTTCTTCGCGGCCCTCGCGCGACCCGGTGTAGCGCCAGGCCTTGCGGAAGGTGGTGCGCAGGGGCGATTCGAGATGCGCGCGGGCGCGTGCCGGGGCGATGCCGTGGTCGCGGCAGAACAGGGCCAGGGCCCAGGCGAGTTCGTCGCGGCCGAGGTCGGCGTCGCGATCGGCCGACGGACCCTTGCACGCCCCGCAGCCGTTGACCCGCACGCGGAACGCCGTGTTGGCCAGAAAGATGCCGAAGCCCATGCGCGTGGCCACCAGCTCGGCAATGGCGTCGGCATTGCCCTCGGCGGCCGGGGCGGGTTCGCGGATGCCCTCCACCCACCAGGCCGCCAGTTCCTGCGCGAAGGTGCCGACCAGGGCCTGGCGATTCCCGATCAGCTGCGGGTCGTAATGGAAGATCCGCTCGCCACCGGCGCTGGCCGCGCCCAGCGCGGTGACCGGCTGCGGTGCCAGTCCTCCGGGTTCGGCCAGGCGGGCCGCGCGCTGCTCCAGGCCCGCATGCCGGCGGACGCTGGCGAACACCTGCTCGGCCATGCCGTGCGGGCTGTCCGCCTCGCCCGGGAAGTGCTCACGGATGGGCTGCACCAGGGTCGGCGGGTCGAAGGGCCGGTCGGCGGCGGGCTGACGGTCCACCCACGCAAACACCGCGCGGATCCACTCGCGGGTATCGACATCAAGGACCGGATCGGGCTGGAACAGGCGTGCAAGCATGGCGGGCGCGTTTCTGGAGGTGGTTGATCCATCGTATGCCATTCCGTCCCGTCGGGGCAGCCCCTGCTGCAAGCGCACCGGAATGTGTCAGACTCGGAGTCCGAATCCCCAGGGGCAAGGATGGAGACATGTTTGGCGAGGAGGACCGGCGGCGGGATCGTCGCATCCCCGTGGGCGTGACCGGGGAGGTGTACTGGACCGGTTCGGGGCAGACCACGCGAGTGGAAATCCATGACCTGGCCGCCGGCGGCTGTGCATTGATCGCCGGCTTCGAGGTGGATGCCGGGGTGGTGGTGATGGTGACGGTGCCGAGCCCCGATCCGCGCATCGAGAACCTGCAGCGGCGGGGACGGGTGCTGCGCTGTGACAGCGCGGATCCCGACCGTGAGGGCCGGCGCCGATGGCGCCTCGCGGTGGCCTTTGAAGAAGAACCCACGGGAGACGCGACACCATGACCGAATTGCGCAAGGCGGATGTCACCGGGTTGTCGGCCCTGGTCTATGACCTGGGCGAGCGGATGACTGCGCGCGGGCTGGTCATGGCCACGGTGGAATCCTGCACCGGGGGCGGGATTGCCCAGGCACTGACCGATGTGCCCGGCAGTTCCGCCTGGTTCGAGTGTGGCTGGGTGACCTACAGCAACGCGGCCAAGACCCGCCTGGTGGGCGTGGACCCGGCGTTGCTGGACGTCCATGGCGCCGTGAGCGAACAAGTGGCGGCCGCGATGGCCACGGGCGGCCTGACGCACAGTGGCGCCGACCTGTCCCTGTCGGTCACCGGCGTCGCCGGGCCGGCCGGCGGTTCACCGGACAAGCCGGTGGGCATGGTGTGCTTCGGCTGGCAGGCGCGCCACGGAGCCGTGCGCACCGAGACGCGGCACTTCGACGGCGAGCGTCATGAGGTGCGTCGCCAGGCCATGCTGCACGCGCTGGCCTCGCTGCTGGAGCACGAACTGGGCTGAAGCACGCTCCCGCGGAGCGGACCGTGGTGCGCGGAGGCCTACTTCGGTCCGAGCAGCAGCCAGGCGATCAGCCCCAGCAGGGGCAGGAACAGCAGGATCAGGATCCACAGGACCTTCACCACCGGGCCGGCGGGACTCTGCGCGGTCCGGACAATCGCCCAGATGATGATCAGCAGCCAGACAAGGCCCAGAATGCCGGTGATTTCAATGCCCATGCGGTGCTCCGGTAGCGGCGTGAATCGTGTCGAGCGCACGGATATCACGTGCAGGGCCGGAACACCAGCCCGCCGGGGCGATGGTCTATACATAAAAGTTACCAAAGGGTATCGGCGGCACGGGAGGTATGGTCATGCAGAGGATTCCCGCAAGGTCGGGTTCGGGTGCTCCCCCGGATCCGGGCACTCCGACGAGGCGAGCGGAAGCGCGCGACGGCGAGACCGGCGACGAGGGCATGCCGACGGCCGCCGTCCGGAGTCCGAGCATGCACGAAGGCGTGGAGGTCTGGTGCGACTGCTGCTCCTGCGAGGCCGAGCCCTACTGGCTTGCGGTGGCTGCGGACCTGGGAATCGATCCGGACTGAGGCGTCCGAACTGCCGCGAGGGAACCATGATAAAGGGGTCAGTGACCGACCACGGGTCCCGCGCGCCCGTCCGTCGGATGTTGGGGCATGCGGGGGCATCGGTATGAAGATCTGGGTGGACGCGGACGCCTGTCCGGCGGTCATCAAGGAGATCCTGTTCCGGGCCGCGAAGCGCACCGGGGTGGCGATGACCCTGGTGGCCAATCAGCCGGTGCGCACGCCGCCGTCGAAGCTGATCGATTCGATCCGGGTGGGCAGTGGCTTCGACGTGGCGGATAACGAGATCGTGCGGCGGCTCGAGGCGGGTGATCTGGTGATCACCGCGGACATCCCGCTGGCGGCCGAGGTGATCGAAAAGGGCGGCGAGGCGCTCAACCCGCGGGGCGAGCTCTATACCCGCGACAATATCCGCGAGCGCCTGAGCATGCGCGACTTCATGGACACCCTGCGCTCCAGCGGGGTCGACACAGGCGGGCCGGCGGCACTGGGCCCGCGCGACCGTCAGGCCTTCGGCAATGCCCTGGACCGCTGGCTGGCGCGTAACACCTAGGGCAGTGCCAGCTGGGTGTATGGTCCGTGTTCGTCGATCCTGTCGTCGTCGAACTCGAAGGGCGGTCCGGGCGTATTCGTTCCAGTGCAGAACCAGCCGAGTGTTGGAGGGCATGCGATGAAGTGGCAAGTACTGGCGGTGTTCGCGGGCCTGGCGCTGGTCTGCGCCCCGGTGGCGGCCTCGGACCGCGAGGATCCGGCGGAGCTCGACGGGGTCGCTGTCGAGGAGGTGGTGGAGGAGGATGACGGCGAGGAGGACGCGCTGTCGTTCGACCAGCATCGGGCGGTGGAATTGCTGGGCGAAGCGAGCCGGCACTTCGACGAGCTGACCGAGCTGCCGGAAAGCCGCTGGCTGCGGCGCGATCAGCAGAGCGCCCGGGAGGACATCGACGACCTGATCGATGACGCGCTGGAGGTCATGGACGTGCCCGAGATCGTGTCCATGCGTCGCCAGTACCGGGAGTTGGAAGACCGGATCATGACCGAGCAGGAACGTCGGGCCGATCTGCGCGAGGAGCGGATGTTCGCGCCGGATACGGATGCCAGCACGCTCGCTCGGTTCACGCCCACTGAGACCCTGCGCGAGATGACCGCCCGCACGCGCGGTGACTTCGACCGGCTGATCGAGGCGCGCGAACGCAACATCGCCGCCTACGAGGAGGAACTGGAGACGCTCAAGGGCGAGATGGCCGCGGCGCTGGAGGGTGTGGGGCTGTCCATGCCGCCGGATCAGCTGGAGCTGTGGATGAGCTCGGCGATCGGCGACGACGTGGTGTCCATGGCGGTGGTGTTTCGCAGCATCCGCACGCTGACGCAGCGTCTCGAGGAGCTCACCCGCGAGAGCGGAGAAAACCTCAACGTGGCCGGTCGTTACTACGGCATGGTGGTGATCCTGCATCGGCTGGTGGTGACCATGCAGGAGCGCTTTGTCGAACGGGTGGACGAGGAGATCGTGCCGCGCCTGGAGGCCTACCGCGAAGAGGCCGACGAGATCATTGCCGAATCGCGGGAACTGATCCGCGAGGGCGGGCACCGCAACAGCCTGGAGTCCAATATCGCGGCCAACGAACTGACCCGTCAGGCGATCGACCTGTACCTGGAGGTGGTGACCGGCCAGCGCGAACAGGTGGCCGAGGCACTGGAGATCAGCCGTTACGAGAAGCAGGTGGCGGTTAACACCTACCGCACCGTGCAGCTCAGCGCCAACGTGGCGGATCTGATCCGTGATGGCCTGGACACCTTCGAGACCCTGTCCGAGCTGCAGGTCCCGGAGACCGCGGAATTCCGCAACGACAAGATCCGCGAGGAATTCCGCCGTCTGACCGAACGGCTGGAACGGTGAACGGCAGGAAGACCTCCCCGGCGCGCAACGGGTCCTGACCCTGCCCCGTCCTCTCAGCCTCGCGACTGCTGGCGCGCCCACAGGTGGGTGGCGCCGATCACTGCCGCCGGGACCAGCAGCAGGTTGACCACGGGCACCATCGCCAGGAGGGTCGTTCCGGCGCCGAACGCGAGGGTCTCCGGACGCCGTCGGCCCAGACCCTTGCGGATTTCGGCGAAGGTCAGGCCGTCGTTGGCCAGCGGCGGCTCCTGGAACTCCACCGCCAGAACCCAGCTGCCGAAGACGAACCAGGCGAGCGAGGCCAGCAGGTTGAGGCCGGGAATGACGGTAATCAGCAACACCGGGATGAACAGCAGCGCGTAATAGCCGAACTTGCGCAGGGCGGTGGCCGTGGCGTGGCCCATCTCGCCCGCCAGCGAGCGCGCGGGCTGGCGCGGTTCGTGGCCGAGGCCCCGGGCGGTGCGGTAGGCCAGCGGTCCGGAGAAAGGACTGGCGATGATCGCGGCCAGGGCCACCGCGGAGACCCCGAAGCCCACCAGCAGGGTCAGCACGAACAGCGGCCAGAGCAACCAGGCGAGCCAGTCCCAGCCGGCCGGCAGCCAGGTGTCCAGCAGGATCTCGAAACCGAATCCGGCGGCGATGCCGATCCCGACGATGACCGCGATGTTGATCAGCAGCGGACCGATCACCAGGCCGCGCAGGCCCGGGTCGAATACGCGCGCCAGCCCGCGAAACGGTGCGAGGAAGGCGAACAGGGCGTTCATCCCGCCTGCCACTGGGCCAGCCATTGGGGAATCTCTTCGGCCGGCATCGGGCGTGCCATGCCGTTCCCCGGACGATTCCGTGATCGGGTGCGCGTCAGCATGAATCCAGCGTAACACTCTCCGGCGATGCTACCGCGAGGCAGGCGGCCCGGGCGCCGTGGCGTTCGAGCACGGTCCATTCGTCCAGCCGCAGACCGGCGGCGCGCAGCTGGGCGCGGAACTCGTCCTCGTAGGTGACGCGGCCGAAGTCGATGCTGGTAAGCCTGCGCAGGGCGGGCTTGAGACGCTCCAGCATCGGTGACGGGCGCTGCTGGATGGTCTGGGTGAAGTAGATCCGGCCGCCGGGGCGCAGCAGGCCGGCACAGTGGCGCAGGGCCGCCCCGGGATCCGGCAGCAGCATGAAACTGGCGGAGAAATACACCGCGTCGTAGGGACCGCCGGCGTGCTCGTAAACCGATTGCCGGTGCACCGTGACCCGGGCGGACACAGGCGATGCCGCCAGCCGCTGCTGCGCGCGTTCGACGTAGTCCGGGTCGATGTCGATCCCCGTGATCGCGAGCTCCTTGCGGGTGACGGCATCGGCGTTCGCCAGCAGTGCGCCGGCGGTACCGATCCCGACGTCCAGCAGGGCCACCCGCGGCGGCATGCGCTCCAGAACCGCGGCGTACCAGCGCGCGGTCATGCGCAGGATCAGGCTGTCGTAGATGCGGCTTCGCAGCATGGAGCGTTCGAACCGTCCGATCACGGGGTGGCCATGCAGGATACCGGACCCCGCAGCGCGCCGTGGACCCCCTGCATCGGGACCATGCCCCAGTATGGTGCGAGGTCTTGGAAGACGTCCTGTCATTGTTTCATTTAAGTTTCAAGTTTCCGGGACGTTAAATAATTCACAAAACTCGGGGCCGGTCGGATTCCGGTCGGTCGACCAACGGGGGGATACTATGCAATGGCTCGCCAATCTCAAGCTGCGCAGCAAACTTGGGCTCGCCTTTGGCGTGGTCCTGCTGCTGATGCTGGCCATGGCCTTCACCAGCCTCACCGGTGATCGCTACACCACGGCGCAGTATGAAGCCGCGATGGATCGCATGGAGGACGTGCAGTTCCAGATCCAGATGGAGACCCAGCACGTCAAATGGGCGCTGGATCTGTCGCAGTCGTTGCTGACGGGCAGCGAGTTCACCGGCGAGCTGGATCATACCCGGTGCAACTTCGGCCAGTGGTACTACGATTTTCAGGATTCCGAGGCCTACGAGATGGCCAGCCCGGAGTTCCAGCGGGCCTTCGACCGCCTGGAGCAGCCGCATTACGACCTGCATGCCAGTGCGCACGCGATCACCGATGCGGTACGTGACGGCGATGACAGCGAGGCGGAGGAGACCTACAGCCGCCAGACCCTGGCCCATCTGGAGACCATGGAAGAAGGTCTGCAGAACATGCAGCGGGTACTGACCGCCGAGAGCGAGGCGATGTCCGAGGCGGCCCGCAGTGCGCAGGTTCGTGCAGCGGGCATCATGATCGGCACCTCGGGGGTGGCCATTCTCGCCGGCGTGCTGATGGCGGTGCTGCTGGCCGGTTACCTGGTGCGTGCGATCGATGCGCTGCGGGCGCGGGCGGTGGAGATGGCGGACGGCGATCTGCGCGGCGATCCGCTGCCGGTCAAGGGTTGCGACGAGATCGGCGTGGCCACTGAGGCCTTCAATACCATGGAGCAGGACATGCAGATGCTGGTCCGTCAGGTGGTTGACTCCGGCGAGCAGGTGGCCTCGGCGACCGACCAGCTGGCTGCGGTGGCCGAGCAGACCCGCAACGGCGTGGCCAGCCAGAAGGAGGAGACCGATCAGGTCGCCACCGCGATGAACGAGATGTCGGCGACGGTGGCCGAGGTGGCCAGCAATACGCAATCGGCGGCGGATGCGGCGGGGGCCGGCGATCAGGCGGCGACCGAGGCCAACGCGACCACGCGCCAGACCGCCGATGCGGTGGATCGCCTGTCGTCCGAGATCCATTCCTCGGCGGATGCGGTGCGCGAGGTGGCCGAGAAGAGCGAGGAGATCGGCCAGATCCTGAACATGATTCAGGAGATCACCGAGCAGACCAATCTGCTGGCCCTGAACGCGGCGATCGAGGCGGCGCGGGCCGGCGAGGCCGGGCGGGGTTTCGCGGTGGTGGCCGACGAGGTGCGCGTGCTGGCCGGTCGTACCCACGAATCCACCGAACGCATCGGGTCGATCATTACCGGCCTGCAGAAGGGCGTGAAGAACGCGGTGGGGGCGATGGAGACCAACGAAAACAGTGCCCGCGGCGTGGTGGACGAGGTCCACGGCGTGCGTGACCGCCTGGAGCAGCTCAGTCAGTCGATCCGCACCATCGACGAGATGACCACCCAGATCGCCAGCGCCGCCGAGGAGCAGAGCACCGTCTCCGAGGAGATCAACCGCAACGTGCAGAACATCAGCACCGTGGCGGACGAGAGCTTCAGCGCCTCCAGCCAGGTGGCCACGGCCAGCGAGCAGCTTTCGCGACTGGCGTCCGAATTGCGCCAGCGCGTGGAGCGTTTTCGGGTGTAGGATAAGACGGGTCGAACGGTGGAAGGCCGGAGGCCCGCATGTCCACAGCAAGGAACGCCGTAGATCGGCTATGGCGAATGCCTGCGCCCACGCTGGTGGTCGCGGGCTTTTTTGTGCTCGCCGGATGTGGTGGCGATACTTCGCGGGACGACCCGACGATGCTGCGGGTGGGGCTGTACGAGAACGAGCCCAAGATCTACACACGGGAAGACGGACGCCCGGCCGGGCTGTTCCCGGTCCTGCTGGAGGCCCTGGCCGAGCGGGAAGGGTGGCGCCTGGAGTACCGGGACTGCCAGTGGGCCGAATGCCTGGCGCAACTGGAGGGGGGCGAACTGGACCTGATGCCGGATGTGGCCCTGACCGGGGAGCGCGAGCATCGGTTTCGTTTCCACGAAATCCCGGTCGCGCAGTCATGGAGCCAGGTCTATGCCCCGCGCGAGGCTTCGGTGCGCTCGCTGGCGGACCTGACGGACCAGCGGATCGCGGTGCTGGAGGGTTCGGTGCACGAGGACTGGCTGATCCGGGAGATGGAGCCGTCGGGGGATGGTGAGCCGCGCCTGGCAAGCCGCCAGTCTCTGGACCGGGTGCTGGAGGCGGTGGACGCGGGGGCTGCGGACGTCGCGGTGACCAACAATTTCCACGGCGGGCGTCACGCGGAGCGCTCCGGGCTGTTCGAAACGCCGGTCTCCTTCGACCACACGGGGCTGTATTTCGCCGCCTCGCCCGCGCTGGACCCGGCCATCCTGGAGGCCGTGGATCGTCATCTGGCTTCGTGGAAGGGCACGCCCGATTCACCGTATCACCGGGCCATGGCCGAGACGCTGACCCCGGAAGTCCGGGGGGTGCTGCCCCGCTGGGCGGCGCCGGTCCTTGCGAGTGCGGGCGGGCTGGCGCTTCTGTTCGGCGTGCTGGCACTGGTCCTGCGCTGGCAGGTGCGGTGGCGCGCGCGGGAACTGAAACGGGCCAACCGCCGCTTTCGGCATCTGCTCGACAGCTCGCCGGTGGTGATCTACTCGCTGTCCTCCGCCGGGGACCCGCTGCACTGGGTCAGTGGCAACCTCCATCCGCTGTTCGGCTACTCCCCCGAGGAAGCGCTGCGACCCGGCTGGTGGCGTGAATGTCTGCATCCGGAAGACCGAACCCTGGCCCGTCGGGCGCGTGAACAGGCGCGGGAGCAGGGACATGCGGTGATCGAATACCGATTGTATGACGCCCGGGGCCGGGTGCGCCGCGTGCGGGACGAGATGCAGTGGAGTCCGGCGCCCACCCGTAGTGGAGTGGGCGAGATCATCGGCAGCTGGACCGACCTGACCCAGAGCTTTGAACAGCGTGAGCAGCTGCGCCTTCTGAGCCATTACGACAACCGGACCGGGCTGCCCAATCGGACCCTGCTGCACGACCGGATCGGACACAGCATCGAGATGGCGATGGGGCAGGACGAGTCGCGACGGCTGATCGTCCTGCTGGATGTCGACCGCTTCAAGGGGCTGAACGAGACGCTGGGCACGGCGCTGGCGGACCAGGTCCTCCTCGGCGTCGCCCAGCGTCTGTCACAGTATGCCGGCCCGCAGGACACGGTGGCGCGCTCCGGCGCGGACGAGTTTGCCCTGCTGCTGGAACGGCCGCCAGCGGGGGAGGCCCGCGAGCAGTGGCTCGACGGACTCCTGGACGTGCTGCGCGAACCGTTCCGGCTGGCGGGACGGTCCCTGCGGGTTACCGTAAGCGCGGGCTATGCGGAATTCCCGGTGGACGGGGCCACCACCGAAGAACTGGTGACCGCGGCGGAACTGGCGCTGGACGAGGCGCGGCGCGGAGGAGGCAACCGCCGGGAAGCCTACGTCTCCGGTCTGGGGGAACGCACATCGCGGCGCACCCTGCTGGAAAGCGATCTTCGCGAGGCGCTGGTGCGCGAGGAGTTCGAGCTGTTTCTGCAGCCCCAATATGGCCTGGACCCGTTCGTCCTGACCGGGGTCGAGGCACTGGTACGCTGGAACCACCCGGAACGGGGCCGGGTGTCCCCGGGCGAATTCATCCCGCTGGCCGAGGAAACCGGGCTGGTCATGGCGATCGATCAGTGGGTGCTGGACCAGGCCTGCGCCCACCTGGCGGAGCGGGATGCGCAGGGGCTTCATGTCCCCCGCATGGCGGTGAACCTGTCGGTGATGGAGCTGGAAGACGGGCATCTGACCCGAATGGTGCAGTCGGTCCTGGACCGCTACGGCCTGCAACCGCATCGCCTGGAACTGGAAGTGACCGAGACCATGCTGATGCGTACTCCGGAGAACGCACTGGCCGAGCTGGGGCGGCTCAAGGAGCTGGGAGTCGAGCTGGCAATGGACGATTTCGGCACCGGCTATTCCAATCTGGCCCTGCTGCATCGCATGCCGCTGAACCGC
Source organism: Thioalkalivibrio sp. ALE19 (assembly GCF_000428605.1). Taxonomy (NCBI): domain Bacteria; kingdom Pseudomonadati; phylum Pseudomonadota; class Gammaproteobacteria; order Chromatiales; family Ectothiorhodospiraceae; genus Thioalkalivibrio; species Thioalkalivibrio sp. ALE19. Next base: position 24,945 of record NZ_AUAG01000029.1, on the reverse strand, counting down.
CTCAAGCTGGACCAGTCGCTGGTACAGGATATCGGGCGTTCCCGCTCCAACGAGGACATCATTCGTGCGATCCTCGCGCTTGCGCGGACCCTGGATCTTGAAGTGATTGGCGAGGGTATCGAGACCGAAGCGCAGCGTGATTTCCTGCTGCAGGTCGGGTGTCGCGAGGGGCAGGGGTATCTGTGGTCCCCTCCGGTGCCGGCCGAGCAGTGCCCCTGCCGTGACTGAACCAGCCCGCGCTGGCTTGTAATGGGGCCGGGAAGGCCGTATGGTGGCGGATTACCGAACGCCCCGCCCGTCAGCGTCCGTTCACTTGATCGTTTCGATCCCCCCGATGTCGTCTTCCCCGATGGGTGCCCCTTGGCCGAGCGTTGAGCGGCGGGTTGCGCTGGAGCACTCATGTCTGACCAACCGACTTTTGCCGGCCTGAATCTGGCCGAACCCCTGCTGCGCGCGCTTTCCGCCGCCGGCTATACCCATCCCACGCCGATCCAGGCCGGGGCCATCCCCGAAGTACTGGCCGGGCGCGATCTGCTGGCCGCGGCCCAGACCGGCACCGGCAAGACCGCCGGCTTCACCCTGCCGATCCTGCAGAAGCTCGCGGAAAATCCGCCGGCGCGCGCCGGTAACGGCCGTCCGCGCGCCCTGGTGCTGACCCCGACGCGGGAGCTGGCTTCCCAGGTTCACGATTCGGTGAAGACCTACGGCCAGCATCTGGACCAGCGCTCCATGACCATCTTCGGCGGGGTGGGCATGAATCCGCAGATCCGCGCGCTGCGCAGCCGCATGGACGTGGTGGTGGCCACGCCCGGGCGCCTGCTGGATCACGCGAACCAGAAGACGATCGACCTGTCCGGGGTCGAGATCCTGGTGCTGGACGAGGCGGATCGCATGCTCGACATGGGCTTCATCCGCGATATCCGCAAGCTGATCGCGATGCTGCCGAAGAAGCGCCAGAACCTGATGTTCTCGGCCACCTTCTCCAATGACATCCGCAAGCTGGCCGATGGCCTGCTGACCAACCCGGCCTGCGTGGAAGTCGCGGCGCGCAACACCGCCTCGGAGAGCGTGGAGCAGAAGGTCCACCTGGTGGAAAGCCATCAGAAGCGGGATCTCCTCAGCCATCTGATCCGCAGCAACGACTGGGAACAGGTGCTGGTCTTCACCCGCACCAAGCACGGCGCCGATCGTCTGGCGGACAAGCTCACGAAGGACGGTGTCCAGTCGGCGGCGATCCATGGCAACAAAAGCCAGAACGCCCGCACCCGGGCGCTGGAACAGTTCAAGTCCGGCCGCGTGCCGGTGCTGGTGGCCACCGATATCGCCGCGCGCGGGCTGGACATCGACCAGCTGCCGCAGGTGGTCAACTTCGAGCTGCCCAACGTGCCGGAGGACTACGTCCACCGCATCGGCCGCACCGGCCGTGCCGGCTGTGAAGGTTCGGCGCTGTCGCTGGTCGGTGGCGACGAGCTCAAGCTGCTGGCCGGGATCGAGAAGCTGATCCAGCGTCCGATCGAGCGGATGGAGACCGATGGCTACGCGGCGCCGCAGCCGGTGGCGGATGACCGCCCCCGCCGTGGCCGTGGCAAGGGCAGTGGTGCTCCCCGTGGCAAGGGCAACGGAAATGGCGCCGGCAACCGTTCCGGACGCTGCGGCGGTGGTCCGCGTCAGGGGCAGGGCCGCGGCACCGAAGGCCGGGGCCGCGGTCAGGCCGCCTCCGGGCGCCGCTGACACGGCTTCCCCGGTGTCGCGGCGCGGCACCGGGGAATGCGGGGCGAGCGTCTTCCGTCCGCTCCCGAAGAAATGTGAAGCAGTACACGAAACGCACCTCCCGGGGTGCGTTTTTTCGTGGGGCTCAAGGCGGCTGGAGATTGGCCGTCAAAGGGATCAGGAACCGGAGGATGACGATGAAGATACAGGGCCTGCGCCTCAAACTGATCCTGCTGGTGATCGCGGTCAGCACCATCCCGCTGTCCATCATGGGCGGGGTGACCTTCCACAGCATGAAGGGCCAGCTGCAATCCAGCCTGGAACAGACGCTGGTGAATGTCGGCGAGCAGGTGCAGGCGGCAGTCGACCGGCGGGTGCTGGATCATGGTCGGGCCCTGCGCAGCGTGGCCCGGGCGGATATCGACGATCCGGCCGATGCACAGGCCGCGCTGGAGGGCATGCGCGAGGAATATTCCGGCTTCCGCTGGGCCGGCCTGCTGGATGAAGACGGCGAGGTTCTGGCGGAAACCGGTGATGCGGGCGAGCTTCCGGGGGTTGGCAGCGAGGGTACCCGCGACGAAATCCTCGCCGCGGCGCGGGCCGGTGAACGTCTGCTGGATGTGGACGTCGAGGCGGATACGGCCGACGGGCGCTTTATCACCTACCTGGAGTCCCTGAACGACGGTCGGGTGCTGGCGGCCCAGCTGCCGATGGACGTGATCCGCGAAGTCTCTGATCGGGTCACGATCGGCGAGACCGGCCGGGTCACGCTGTTCAATGGCGACGGACGGCTGATCGGGCACCGCGACATGGGCCGCTTCGGCTATGACATGAGCGACTACGCCATCATGGAGTCGCCGGTACACCACCGCGAAGGCGACCCGGGCGGGGAGTTCCTCAGTGGCGACGGGGACCGCAAATGGGGTCTGACCGTGATGTTGCCGGAGGTGGCGCAGGAGTATGACGTCCACTGGGGCCTGATCGTCGACCAGACCCTGGGCGAGTTGTACGCCCCGGTGAACACGCTGTGGTGGCTGTTGTGGGGGCTCTGGGTGGTGGCCTTCCTGGTCGCCCTGGCCATTGGCTGGATCTACGCCGGGGTGCTGACCCGGCCGCTGGAGCGCCTGGCCACCGGCCTGGAGGCGGTAGGCAGCGGTTCGGCGGATCTGGGGTATCGCGTGGATATCGCCACGCGCGACGAGATCGGCCGCACCGGCAGTGCGTTCAACCAGGTGATGGAACGGCTGTCCGCCCTGATCGGCCAGGTGGCGGACGCCGCCGACGGCATCGCCGCGTCGGCGCGTCAGCTGGAAGGCCGCAGTGCGGAACTGAGCCGTGCGACCGGTGAGCAGCGCAGCGACGTGGAGCAGGTGGTCACCGCGATGAACCAGATGTCGGCCACCGTGCAGGAGGTCGCGAACAACACCCAGAGCACCGCGGAGCAGGCCGATCAGGCGACACAGGCGGTGCATGGCGGGCGCGAGGTGGTGACTGCCACGCAGGAGACCATCAATGCCCTGGCCGGGGAGATCAATCGTTCGCGCGATGTGATCGACGATCTAAAGGGGGACAGCGACAACATCGGCACCATCCTGCAGGTGATCGAGGAGATCGCCGACAAGACCAACCTGCTGGCGCTGAACGCCGCGATCGAGGCGGCGCGGGCTGGGGAGGCCGGACGGGGCTTTGCGGTGGTGGCGGACGAGGTCCGGCATCTGGCGCAGCGCACCAACGACTCCACCGGCGAGATCCGCGGGATCATCGAGAAACTGCAGGGTGCGGCGGGGCGCGCGGTGGAGGCGATGGATGCCAGTCAGCGGCAGGCCGAGTCCAGTGTCAGCAAGGCCGACGAGGCCCGCAATTCACTGGACGCCATCGACCAGTCGGTCAGCACCATCGACGACATGACCCGGCAGGTGGCCAGCGCCACCGAGCAGCAGAGCCAGGTCGCCGAGGAGATCAACCGCAACGTGCACCACATCAACGATCTGGCGGCGCAGAGTGCCGATGGGGCCTCCGACATGCAGCAGGCGGTGGAGGCCCTGGAGGCCCTCGCCCGGCAGCTGCAGCAGGAGGTCGCCGGCTACCGCCAGCAGGGCTGACGGGCCGCTACTCCGCCCCCAGGGCCCGGGCGTTCTCCGGGCCCCAGCCCAGCCTCACGCGGCCGGCGTGTTCGATCACCGGACGGCGGATCAGGGTCGGTTTCTCCAGCATCAGGGCCAGAGCGCTGTCCTCGTCGAGGGCCTCGCGCTGTTCCTTCGGCAGCTGGCGCCAGGTCGCGCCGCGGCGGTTGATCAGGGCCTCCCAGCCCAGCTCCATGGCCCATTCCCGCAGCCGTTCGGGATCCAGGCCGTCCTTGCGGAAATCCACGAAGCGATAGTCCACGCCGGCCGCCTCCAGCGCCCGGCGTGCCCGCCGCACGGTGTCGCAGTTGGCGATGCCGTGGAGGACGACCTCAGACATCGCGCAGCAGTTCGTTGATGCCGACCTTGGCCTTCGTCTGCTCGTCGACGCGCTTGACGATGACCGCGCAGTACAGCGAGTACTTGCCGTTCTCCGCCGGCAGGGTGCCGGGCACCACCACCGCGCCGGCGGGCACGCGGCCGCGGATGATCTCGTCGTTCTCGCGGTCGTAGATGCGGGTCGACTGGCCGAGGTAGACACCCATGGAGATCACCGCGCCTTCCTCGACGATCATGCCTTCGACCACCTCGGAGCGTGCGCCGATGAAACAGTTGTCCTCGATGATGGTCGGGTTCGCCTGCAGCGGTTCCAGCACGCCGCCGATGCCGACGCCGCCGGACAGGTGCACGTTCTTGCCGATCTGTGCGCAGGAGCCGACCGTGGCCCAGGTATCGACCATGGTGCCTTCGTCGACGTAGGCGCCGATGTTCACGTAGGAGGGCATCAGCACCACGTTGGGGCCGATGTAGCTGCCGTGACGGGCGGTGGCCGGCGGCACCACGCGTACGCCGCCTTCGCGGAAGTCGCGGCTGGAGGTGTCGGCGTATTTGGACGCGACCTTGTCGTAGTAGTTGGTGAAGCCGCCCTTGATGAACTCGTTCTCCGAGATGCGGAAGGACAGCAGCACGGCCTTCTTCAGCCATTCGTTGACCACCCACTCGCCATCCTTCTTCTCGGCGACGCGGGCACGGCCGCTGTCGAGCATGTCCAGCGCCTCGTTCACGGCGTCGCGCACGCTGGTCTCGACGTTGCGCGGGCTGATCTCGGTGCGGCGCTCGAAGGCGGTTTCGATGGTGTTCTGCAGGTCCGACATGGTGACGTTTCCTTGTGGTCGATCGTAGATGAAAAAACGAAAGGAACGGGTGCGGGAGGATCGGCGGAGCTGATCAGCGATACAGCCCGACGATGCGCTCGGCGGCCTCGACACAGGCCTCGGGTTCGGCGACCAGCGCCATGCGCACATGACCGGCGCCCGGGTTGTAGCCGCTGTCGGGGTGGCTGCGGCCGAGATAGCGCCCGGGCAGCACGGTGACCCCGGCCTCCGCGTACAGCCGGCGGGCAAAGGCCTCGTCGTCGCCGTCCGGTACCCGCGGCCACAGGTAGAACCCGGCTTCCGGCGTGCTGACCTCCATCACCTCCTGGAGCTTCGGCACCACGCGGGCGAACTTCTCGGCATAGAGGTCGCGATTGGCCTCGACGTGGGCCTCGTCCGCCCAGGCCGCGCGGCTGACCGCCTGGGTCGGGGTCGGCAGGGTGCAGCCGTGATAGGTGCGGTACAGCGCGAAGCGTTCGAGGATTCCGGCGTCGCCCGCCACGAAGCCCGAACGCAGCCCCGGCAGGTTGGAGCGCTTGGACAGGCTGTGGAACGCGATGCAGCGCCGGAAGGTGTCGTTGCCCATGCGCGCGGCGGCGCCCAGCAGACCCGGTGGCGGATGGCCGCGCGGATGGTAGATCTCGGAATAGCACTCGTCGGCGGCGATCACGAAGTCGTGGCGCTCGGCCAGCTCGATCAGGGTCTGCAGCTGGTCCTCGGGGATCACTGTGCCTGCGGGATTGCCGGGGTTGCAGACATACACCAGCTGCACCGATTTCCACAGCGATTCCGGTACCTGCGAGAAGTCCGGAAGGCAGCCGCGCTCGGAATCCAGGTCGTAGAACGCCGGTTCGGCCCCGGCCAGCAGGGCCGCGCCCTCGTAGATCTGGTAGAACGGGTTGGGCATCAGCACACGGGACTCGGCGCGTGGATCGACCACCGCCTGGGCGATGGCGAACAGCGCCTCGCGGGTGCCCGCCACCGGCAGGATCTGGCGCTCCGGGTCGACCCCGTCGGGCAGGGTGAAGCGCTGCTGCAGCCACAGGGCGATGGTCTCGCGCAGGGCCGGGGCGCCGCGCGTGGTCGGATAGTGGTTGTAGCCGCTGACCGCCGCTTGCAGCGTGGGCTCGACGAAGTCCGGCAGCGGGTGCCGCGGTTCGCCGATGGACAGCGCGATCGGATCCACGCCCCCGGGCAGCTCCAGATCGGCGAACAGCGCCCGCAGGCGTTCGAACGGATAGGGCTGGAGCCGGTCGAGGTCAGGATTCATCGCTTGCTCGCAGTGGGCCGGAAAACCGGTCAGTATACGGAATGAGGCCGGCACGTCCCAGTATTCCCCGCACCGGCCGGGGCCGGGTCGGGCGGGATCAGTAGACGGGCATGTTCAGGTCCACCTCGCGCGCCCAGGCGTCCACGCCGCCGCGCAGGTTGATGACGTGCGGGAAGCCGGCCCGTTCGAGAAATCCCGCCACCTGCTGGCTGCGTACGCCATGGTGGCAGATGACGACGATCTCGGCCTGCGGATCCAGTTCGTCCCGGCGCGACGGGATCTGGCCCATCGGCAGCAGGCGTGAGCCCTCGATATGGCAGTGCTCGAACTCCCAGGGTTCACGCACGTCCAGCAGCAGCGGCGGCGGGTCCGCCGTGGCGAGGTAGTCGTTCAGTTCCGGCGCGGTCATCTGGCGCATGCGGTCTCCGCTGTCGTGCCCGGCTTATCGGGGTGTCACGCGCAGGGTGTCCGCTCCCAGGGCCTGCATGCGACCGTCCACACGGATGGTCAGGGTGCTCTCGCCGGCTTCCAGCGCGGGGGCGCTGGCAACTCCTTCGGAGCGTGCCATCATCGGCTGCGGTCCGTGGCTGTGCTGGCGCGTGAGTTCCATCTCCAGCGGCCGCAGATGCGAGGCGCCGATGCTGCGCGCCATCGCCCGGGCCTGATCCGTCAGGTCCTCCACCGCATCGTCGATCATCTCGCGGCGTGCCTCCCGTTCGCGCTCGGCGGACACGCCGAAACGGATGCCGCTGACGGTGAGCTCGTGTTCCTGCTGCAGCTCGCCGACGCGCTCGGTGAGGCTGTCGAAGTCGCCGCCGCGCAGTTCCAGACTCTGGCGCACCTGCCAGGCGGTGATCCGGCTGCGGTCATTGCGGTCCTGGATCGCGCGGGTGCTGTAGTCGAGGGTCCGGGTGTCGATGTGTTCGAATGCCTCGAGGTGCGCCAGGGCACCCTCCATTCGCTGATTGACCTGGGCGGCGGCATCACGCGCTTCGGGCGCGCGGGCCTCGGCCACCAGGGTGGCGATCATGCGGTCGTTCTCGACCTGACGCTCGGCGGTGCCGGAGAGCTTGAACACCGTGGCCCCGTCGCCGCCCGCGGCGGCCGGCGTGACGGCGGCCCCGGCCAGGATCAGGCCGCAGAGCAGGGTGGTGATACGGGTCGGGACGGAGGTCGGGGCAGGCATGGCGGTTCCTTCTCGGACATTGATCAGTGTTTCCCTAGCGGTCGCGCACCAGGCGCAGTCCGGCGAACACGTGGCGTTTCTCCGGGGTGAAGAAATTGCGCAGGCTGGGCCGGCACAGGATCGGATCGCTCCATTCGCAGCCGCCGCGCAGGACCCGGTGTTCCCCGTCGAACCACGGCACCGAGAACCCTTCATAAGGATAGGCCCGGAATCCCGGATAGGGAAAGAACGCGTTGTCGCACCATTCCCAGACCTGGCCGGTGGCCTGCAACGCACCTTCCCGCGCGGCGCGTTCCCATTCATGTTCGTGCGGCAGGCGGGCGCCGGCCCAGCGGGCGTGGGCGCGCGCGGCGAACCAGCACAGGCCCATCGCCGGCGCATCCGGGTCCAGCGGGGCCTCGCCATCCGGACGGGTCTGCCACCAGTGCCCATCCCCTGCCCGCCACCATCCCAGCGGGCCGCGGGTACCCGATTGCCGGAGCCACTCCAGGCCGGCGCGATCCCAGAACTCGGGGCGCCGGTAGCCGCCCTGTTCGATGAACGCCGCATGATCGGCGTTGCTGACCGGGCGGGCGGCGATCTCGAAGGGTCCGGTGGTGGTTTCGTGGACGCCGCGTTCGTTGTCGAAGGCGTCGACGCCGGCGTAGCCGACGGTGTGGCGGGCGGCGTCGAACGGGATCCAGTCCCGGTCCGGCACCGGGGTGCCCGTGTCCGCGCCCGGCCGCGGCGGGGCGGGCGCCTGTCCGGGTTGCGCGCCGTGCAGCCGGGCGAACCAGCGAACCTGTTCCAGGGTTTCCAGATGCATTGCATGGTGCTGGGCAAGGAAGCCCGCGAGATAGTCGCCGACCATCAGCGGATGGTCCTGGATCGCGGGGTCCGCCAGCCATTCGCGGTGCAGGGTCTGGCGCTCGTTGCCCCAGGCCCGCAGCCGGTCCCGCGGGGGCAGGCGGCCGCCCCGGCGCCATTTGGGACTCAGTTCGGGGAAGTACAGGTCGTGCCAGTCGCGCTGCGCCTCGGGCGGTTGCTGCGGCAGGCGCTCGCCCAGCCAGACCGCCTCGATGAAATGGCAGTGGGCATAGTGCCAGTCGACCGGGCTCAGATCGCGATGGTACTGATTGCGGCCCGCGGCGGGTGGGGTGCCGTCGAGGGCGTCGTTCAGGCGCGCATGCTGGCTGGCCAGGCAGTCACGCAGATTGAGGGGCGGGTTCGCGGACATGTCGGCAAGAGCACGTTACAGGGCGAGAAGTTCCGGCGGGCTCTCGGGCTCCACGCACAGCAGATGATGCGGCGGCACCGCCCGCCAGGCCTCGCGGTCGGTCAGGGGTTCCGAGGCGATCACCACGCTGCCGTCCGGGAACGTCTCGTCATCGGTGGTGTAGTAAAGGCTGGGCGAGTCGGCATTCACCGCGTGGCGACTGGCCACGATGCGCCGACCGTCGCCGATGATCACGTTGAGCAGGGCGTGTTCGTCCCCCAGCCATTCGGCCACCAGCGAGAAGGCCTCGCCCAGTGCGCCTTCCAGGGTGGTTTCCGGGTCGTCGGCCAGCAGCTGGCGGATCAGCGCGAACAGGTATTCGGAATCCGTGGTTCCCTGGATGCCCTCCTCGATTGCCGGTTCCAGGCGCTGCTGGATGCAGCGGCGGATGCGCGGGAGGAAGCTCCGGATCAGGCCGTTATGGCTGTACAGCAGTCCGTCGCGCGCGAACGGCTGGGCATTGGCGGTGTCGCCGCCGAAGCCGGGCGTCGCGCTGCGGATGGCCGCCACCCACTGGGGCTGGTGCAGGTGTCCGGCGAGGGTCTGCAGGTTGGGGTCCTGCCAGATGGGGTCGGCACGGCGATAGTTCAGCGGTTCGCCGCGCTCGTCGAACCAGCCGAAGCCGAAGCCGTCGGCGTTCACCCGGGCGTAGACCAGTTCCTGCGGTCCGATGGCCTGCTCGGTCAGCGAATGCGGCGGATCCATCAGCAGGGCCCGCAGGGGCAGGGGAGGACCGAGATAGGCGAGGTGGCGGCACATGGGAGTCGGCGGTTCGGGGTGGTTCGGAGAAAGTCCCGGCGAAGCACTCCGGTGCTGGGAGCCGTCGCGGTTTTCATGCTAGCGTGCCGGAAAACCCAGGACGACGGAACCCCCGATGGCCGCATCTCCCGCCGAGCGCATTCCCGAGCGCTATTCCCGCCGCACCGTCGAGGTTCGCGACGCGCACGCCGAACTGCTCGCCGACTTCCGTGCCGGGATGCTGGAACCCCCGCGCAGCCTGCCGCCCAAGTATTTCTACGATGCCCGTGGTTCGGCGCTGTTCGACGCCATCTGCGATACCCCGGAATACTATCCCACCCGTCTGGAGGCCTCGCTGCTGGAGCGCAACGCCGAGGCGATCATCGCGGCGGCCGGGGCGTCCACGCTGGTGGAGCTGGGCAGCGGCACCTCGCGCAAGACCGAATACCTGCTCGCGCCACTGGAACGCGCGGCCGGCGAGCGGGCGCATTACGTCGCCAACGACGTGTGTCCGGAGATCCTCGACGAGGCCGGTGCGCGGCTGGTGGAGCGCTTCCCGCAGCTGAGCATCCGGGCGCTGGCGGGTGATTACATCGCTGCCCTGGAGGCCCTGACCGATGACGAGGCGGAGAGCGGTCACGGCGAGGCTCGTCTGTTCACCTTTCTCGGCAGCAGCCTAGGGAACTTCGAGGATGCCGAGGCGATCGCGCTGCTGCAGACGATCCGCCGGACCATGGGGCCGGACGATCACCTGCTGCTGGGCCTGGACCGGGTCAAGCCGGTGGACGTGCTGGAGGCGGCCTATGACGATGCGGCAGGGGTCACCGCGGCCTTCAATCTGAACCTGCTGTCGGTGCTCAACCGCGAGCTGGGGGCCGATTTCGACGAGCGCGGTTTCGTGCACCGCGCGCCGTTCAATCATCAGGCCTCGCGCATCGAGATGCATCTGGTGGCGCAGGCCCCGCAGCAGGTGCGGGTGGACGCGTTCGACACCACCCTGGAGCTGACCGCGGGCGAAGTGATCCGCACCGAGATCTCGCGCAAGTTCGACGCGACGATGATCGACCGGCTGCTTGCCGGCAGCGGTTTGCTGCGGGATCGCGAGTGGCTGGCCGGCGACGGCTGGTATTCGCTGCTGATGCTGCGCCCGGACCCGGAGGCCTGATCCCGTGAAGCGCCCCGATCTGGTATTGCTGCGCCACGCCCAGTCCGAGGATCCGTCGGCATTCGACGGCCCCGACCGCGATCGTCCCCTGACCCGTGAGGGTGAAGCGAGCGCGGCGGCCATGGCCCGTGCACTGGTGCCGCTGCTGGCGGAGCCGGCGCGGGTCTGGGTCAGCCCCTGGCACCGCGCGGCGCAGACAGCCGCGCCGCTGGCGCGGGCCCTGGCCTGCGAGGCGGAAACCGTGGACTGCCTGCGCCCGGGGCAGCTGGTGGGCCCCGAGCTGCAGGAGCGGCTGCAGACGGAGAAGGATGGCGGCAGCATCGTGCTGGTCGGGCACGAGCCGGATCTGTCGCGGCTCGCCGGCCGCCTTCTCGGGCTGTCCGGCGGCGCGGCACCGGTGGCCATGGGCAAGGGCGATGCCTGCGGCCTGGGCGGCCATCTGCCCGGCCCGCTGCATCTGGTGTGGCACCTGCCGCGCGGGGTGCTGGAACGCCTCGGCGGGGCCTGACCATGACGAACGAGGGGCAGGCTGGCCAGCCCGGGGAGGTCGAGACCGTCGCGGCGGTGGACCTGGGTTCCAACAGCTTTCACATGATCGTGGCGCGGCGTCAGGGCAGCGAGGTCCTGATGCAGGACCGGCTGAAGGACATGGTGCGGCTCGCCAGCGGGCTGGATGCCCGTGGCGGGCTGGACCCGGCGGTGGCCGAACGCGCCATCGCCTGCCTCGAACGCTTCGGCCAGCGCCTGCGCGGGCTGCCGCCCGGCAGCGTGCGCGCGGTGGGTACCAATACCCTGCGCCAGCTGCGCAATGCCGATCGTTTCCTGCAGCGCGCCGAGGCGGCGCTGGGTCATCCGGTGGAGATCATCGGCGGGCGCGAGGAGGCCCGCCTGGTCTACCTCGGGGTCGCCCATACCCTCGCGGACGAGGGCGAGCGGCGTCTGGTGATCGACATCGGCGGCGGTAGCACCGAGTTCATCATCGGGGCGCGTTTCGAGACCGAGCGAGCCGAGAGCCTGGAGATGGGCTGTGTCAGCTTCACCCGCCGGTTTTTCCCGCGCGGGCGCCTGACCCGGCGTGCGTTTGAAGCCGCGGAGCTGCAGGCCGGACGCGAGCTGCAGCCGCTGGTCGGGACCTATCGCCGGCTCGGCTGGGCGCAGGCCCTCGGATCGTCCGGGACCATCCTGGCCCTCAGCCGGATCGTCGAGGGACTGGAGCTGGATCCCGAACCGGGGCTCACGCTGGCCTCGCTGGAGGCCCTGCGCGAGCGCATGATCCGCAAGAAGCGCAGCGCGGATCTGGACGACCTCCCGGGGCTCAACGAGGACCGCCGACCGGTGATTGCCGGCGGGCTGGCGGTCCTGATCGGGGCCTTTCGCGCGCTGGGGATCGAGCGTCTGCATCCCTCGGACGGTGCGCTGCGCGAGGGCGTGGTGCACGACCTGCTGGGCCGGATCCGCCACGAGGACGTGCGCGGACGTACCATCCATCACCTGCGCGAGCGCTTCGCGGTGGATGCGGAACAGGCGCGGCGCGTGCAGGCCACCGCCGACTGGCTGGCCGATCAGGTGGCCGGGGACTGGCAGCTCGGGTCGGACGACCGCGATCGTCTCAGCTGGGCCGCGGAGCTGCACGAGATCGGCCTGGCACTGTCGCACGCGAAATACCACAAGCACGGGGAATACATCCTCGACTGGGCCGATCTGCCCGGGTTCTCGCGGCCGGAACAGCAGGAGCTGGCGCGACTGGCGCGGCTGCATCGGCGCAAGCTCAAGCCCTCGCTGCTGAAGGACCCGCGTCCCGGGGACGACGAAGGGTTTCGTCATCTCGTGGTGCTGCTGCGGCTGGCGGTGCTGCTGCACCGTCCGCGCACCGACGATCCGCTGCCGCTGGAAGCGGTATGCCCGCGCACGGCGGGCCTGGAACTGATCTTCGCCGACGGCTGGCTGGACGCGCACCCCCTGACCCGCGCCGATCTGGAGGCCGAGGCTGCGGAACTCAAACGGGTCGGGGTTCGCCTGGCCTTCGCCTGACCGGGTTCGGGTCGGCGCTGCGCGCCCGGGGGTTACCCGCTGGTGGTCTGGGTCCCCGAGAGCGTGTCCAGCAGCCACTGCTGCGCCGACCACGGCGCTTCGCCATCCGCCGGGGTCACGCGCTGGTAGCGACCGTCCGGCAGCAGGCGCCAGGCCGTGGCGGTATCCCGCAGATAGGCGAACAGCGACTCCTGCGCCACGCGCTCGCGCATGTCCGGATCCTCCACCGGGAACGCGACCTCGACGCGGCGGAAGAAGTTGCGCGGCATCCAGTCGGCGCTGGACAGGTACAGCTCCGGTTCGCCGTCGTTGCCGAACCAGAACACCCGCGAGTGTTCGAGGAAGCGCCCCAGCACCGAGCGTACCTCGATGTTCTCCGACAGTCCTTCCACCCCGGGGCGCAGGGCGCAGATCCCGCGCACGATCAGCTCGATGCGCACACCGGCCTGCGAGGCCTCGTACAGCGCCTCGATGATCGCCGCCTCGTTGAGCGAGTTCATGCGCGCGACGATGCGTGCCGGGCGTCCGGCGCGGGCATGTTCGGCCTCGCGGCGGATCTTCTCCAGCATCGCGTCGTGCAGCCGGAAGGGCGCCTGGATAAGCCGCCGCAGGCGGGACACCTGGCCCAGCCCGGTCAGCTGCTGGAATACCCGGTGGACGTCCTCGGTGATCACCGGATCGGCGGTCATCAGGCCGTAGTCGGTGTACGCCTTGGCGGTGCCGGAGTGGTAGTTGCCGGTGCCCAGGTGGGCATAGCGGTTGATGCCGTTCTCGTCACGGCGCACCACCAGCGCCAGTTTGGCGTGGGTCTTGTAGCCGACCACGCCATAGGTCACGTGCACGCCTTCGTCCTGCATGCGGTTGGCCAGCTCGATGTTGGCGGCCTCGTCGAAACGCGCCCGCAGCTCGATCACCACGGTGACTTCCTTGCCGTTGCGCGCGGCCTCGATCAGGGTCTCGACCAGTGGCGAGCGGGTGCCGGTGCGGTACAGGGTCTGCTTGATCGCCAGCACGTCCGGGTCGCTGGCGGCCTGGCGCAGGAACTCCACCACCGGCATGAACGACTCGTAGGGGTGGTGCAGCAGCAGGTCGTGTTCGCGCACGCAGTGGAAGATCTGTTCGGCGCCCACGTGCGGGCGCGGCAGCGCGGGCACGAACGGCGGGAACTTGAGATCCGGGCGGTCGACCAGATCGTGGACCGCCATCAGGCGATTGAGGTTGACCAGGCCGGTGACCTGGTAGAGGGCCTCGTCCGTCAGGTTGAACTGCTGCAGCAGGAAACGGGCAACCTCCTCGGGGCAGTTGTCCGCGACCTCCAGGCGCACCGCGGCGCCGTAGTTGCGCTGCGGCAGCTCGCCCTCCAGCGCGTTGAGCAGGTCGTCGATCTCTTCTTCCTGCACGAACAGGTCGGAGTTGCGGGTGAGCCGGAACTGGTAGCAGCCGGTGGCCTGCATGCCGCGGAACAGCTCGCCGACATGGGCGTGCAGGATGGAGGAGAGCAGTACGAAGTCGTTGTCGCCGGAGGCGACCTCCGGCGGCAGGCGCACCAGACGCGGGAGCGAGCGCGGGGCCTGCACCACCGCGCGGCCGGATTCGCGGCCGAAGGCGTCCTTGCCCTGCAGGGTCACGATGAAGTTGAGGCTCTTGTTGAGGATGCGCGGGAACGGATGGGCCGGGTCCAGGCCGATGGGCGTGAGCACCGGCTGCAGCTGCTCGCGGAAGTAGTCCCGCACCCATGCCTGCTGCTCCGGTGTCCAGTGGGTACGGCGCACGAAGTGGATGCCCTCGGCGGCCAGCGCCGGGATCAGTTCGTCGTTGAGGATCGCGTACTGCTCGTCCACCAGCTGGTGCGCGGCCGGGCTGATGCGGCGCAGCTGTTCCTGCGCGGACAGGCCGTCGGGTCCGGGCGCGCTGACGTTCAGTTCGACCTGCTGCAGCAGCGAACCGACGCGGACCTCGAAGAACTCGTCGAGATTGGTCGAGGAGATGCTGAGATAACGCAGGCGTTCCAGCAGAGGAAAGCCGGGTTCCCGCGCGAGTTCCAGCACCCGGCGGTTGAATTCCAGCAGCGAGAGTTCACGGTTGAGAAAACGGTCGTTGGCTTCCACGTCGGTATCCTGCATCGGGGACGGGCACATCACGGAATCCGCCCAGTCCAGCACGGCGATGTTACGTTACGAAGAAAAGGTATCACGATGCCCGCACCCGCGGCCCGCCAAAGGTCGAGTGTTGTACTCGGGAATTGCATCGCCCGCCCAAGGTGACTATCGTTAGCGGGTTCGGGATCGCCCGTGAAGGGGCGGTCCCCGCGAGACATCACCACGAATAACGAACGAACGCGAAGAAGGAGGTCCCATGACCTACGAACTGCCCGATCTGCCGTACGCGAAGGACGCACTGGAGCCCCACATCTCCGCCGAGACGCTGGAATACCATCACGACAAGCACCACGCGACCTACGTGACCAAGCTCAACGGCCTGCTGCCGGGCTCCGAGTTCGAGAACGCCTCGCTGGAGGACATCATCAAGAAGGCCCCGGCCGGCGGCATCTTCAACAACGGCGCCCAGGTCTGGAACCACACCTTCTACTTCAACTGCATGGGCCCGAATGCCGGTGGCGAGCCCTCCGGCAAGCTGGCGGACGCCATCAACAGCGCCTTCGGTTCGTTCGACGCCTTCAAGGAGAAGTTCAACGAGATGGCGGTCGGCAACTTCGGTTCCGGCTGGACCTGGCTGGTGCAGAACGGCGACGGCTCGCTGGAGATCGTCAATACCTCGAACGCCGCGAACCCGATGCGCGACGGCCAGACCCCGCTGCTGACCTGCGACGTGTGGGAGCATGCCTACTACATCGATTATCGCAATGCGCGCCCGAAGTACCTCGAGAACTTCTGGAGCGTGGTGAACTGGGACTTCGTCGCCCGGCAGATGCAGTAAGATCGGCGACGAGCCCGGCGGGTTCCCGCAAGAGGGTTCCGCGCCGGGTGTCCGACCCGCATTCCGGAAGCCGGCGGCACCACCGCCGGCTTTCGCGTTTGGAGAACGGAACATGAACGATTTCCTGCAGCAGACCTACAATCGCCTGCCGGTCGCCTTCGAGCGCGGCGAGGGTGCCTGGTTGTGGGACACCGAGGGCCGGCGCTATCTGGATGCGCTGTCGGGGATTGCGGTCTGCGGCCTGGGGCATGCGCATCCGCGGGTGGCCAGTGCGGTCTGTGATCAGGCCTCCACCCTGGTGCACACCTCCAACCTCTACCGCGTCCCGCTGCAGGAGACGCTGGCCCGGCGGCTGTGCTCGCTCGCGGGGATGGATCGCGCGTTCTTCTGCAACTCCGGCGCCGAAGCCAACGAGGCCGCGATCAAGCTGGCGCGGTTGCACGGGCGGGCGAAGGGCATCGAGCGCCCGCGCGTGATCGTGATGGACGGGAGCTTCCACGGGCGCACCATGGCGACCCTGTCCGCCACCGGCAATGCGAAGATCCAGGCCGGGTTCGAGCCGCTGGTCGAGGGGTTCGAGCATGTGCCCTACGGCGATGCGGACGCGGTGGCGGCACTGGCCGGGCAGGAAGACATCGTGGCCATTCTGGTCGAGCCGGTCACCGGCGAGGGCGGGATCCGCATTCCCCCCGACGGCTACCTGCGCCGCCTGCGGGAGATCGCCGATGCCAGCGGCTGGCTGCTGATGCTGGACGAGATCCAGGCCGGCATCGGTCGTACCGGCCAGTGGTTCGCGTTCCAGCATGAAGGCATCACCCCGGACGTGCTGAGCCTGGCCAAGGGGCTGGGCAACGGCATTCCCATCGGGGCGAATCTGGTGGCGGGGGCGGCCCGCGACCTGTTCCGGCCGGGGATGCACGGCACCACCTTCGGCGGCGGTCCGCTGGTGTCGCGCGCGGCGCTGGCGGTGCTGGACGTGATGCAGGAGGAGGCCCTGTGCGAGCAGGCCGAACGCCAGGGGCGGGCACTGCGCCGGCAGCTGGAGGATCGCCTGGGCCATCGGCCGGAGGTCGTGGAGATCCGCGGCCGCGGCCTGATGCTGGGGATCGAGCTGGATCGGCCGGCCGGCGAGCTGGTGGGACAGGCGCTGGAGGCCGGGCTGATCCTGAACGTGACGGCGGAGCGGGTGATCCGGTTGCTGCCGCCGTTGATCATTGACGACGAACAGGTCACGCAGATCGCGAACGGCGTGGCCGACCGGGTGGATGCGTTTCTGGCATCCGGGGCCACCAGGGAGGCTTCTGCATGAATCCGCGCCATTTTCTTTCCTTTCTCGATCTGTCCGCCGAAGAGACGCGCGCGGTGCTGCACCGCGCGATCGAGCTGAAACGCCAGCTGAAGGCGGGCGAACACCATGACGACCTGCTGCGGGGCAAGACCCTCGGAATGATCTTCGAGAAGTCGTCGACCCGCACCCGGGTGTCCTTCGAGGTGGGCATGCAGCAGCTCGGCGGCAACGCGCTGTTTCTGTCGCCGCGGGATACCCAGCTCGGGCGGGGCGAGCCCATCGAGGACACCGCACGGGTCCTCTCGCGCATGGTGGACTGCGTGATGATCCGCACCTACGAGCACGAAAAGGTGGAGCTGTTCGCGCGGCACTCGTCAGTGCCGGTGATCAACGGGCTGACCGATCTGGAGCATCCGGCGCAGCTGTTGGCGGATCTGCAGACCTTCTTCGAATACCGTGGCGACATCCGCGGCAAGCGCGTGGCCTGGATCGGCGACGGCAACAACATGTGCCACAGCTACATGTATGCCGCGCATCTGCTGGACTTCGAGCTGATGGCGGCCTGCCCCGAAGACTACGAACCCGAATCCTCCGTGCTGGAGGCGACCCGCGATCACGTGACCGTGACCCGCGATGCCGGCGAGGCGGCCGCGGGTGCGGATCTGGTGGTGACCGACGTGTGGGCGAGCATGGGCCAGGAACAGGAGAAGAGCGCGCGGCGCCAGGCGTTTGCCGGGTTCTTCGTGGATCAGGCCCTGATGGATCGCGCGCAGCCGGATGCCCTGTTCATGCACTGCCTGCCGGCGCATCGCGAGGAAGAGGTGGCCACCGACGTGCTGGAAGGCCCGCAGAGCGTGGTGTGGGACGAAGCGGAAAACCGCCTGCATGCGCAGAAGGCATTGATGGAATTCCTGGTGCGCGCGGCGGACTGACGCATGCAGGAGACGACCGGGGAGGGGGAGCGAACGCCGCCGCCGGGCGCCGGGGGCGGCCCCGGACAGGATCACGGCGAATCCCCCGCCGGAAGCGCGCTGCGTGCGCGCATCGGTCTGTTTCTCGGGCCGCTGGTTTTCGTGGCCTTTCTGCTGGTCCCGCCGCCGGAGGCCTTCTCCCCGGAGGCCTGGCGGGTCCTGGGCCTGACCCTGTTCATGGCCGTGTGGTGGATCAGCGAGGCGCTGCCCATCCCGGTCACGGCCCTGCTGCCCATCGCGTTGCTGCCACTGACCGGCGTGGTGGCGATGGACGAGGCTACCGCACCCTACGCCAACCCCACCATCTTCCTGTTCATGGGCGGTTTCGCGATCGCCCTGGCGGTGCAGCGCTGGGGTCTGCACCAGCGGCTGGCGCTGGCGATCCTGTCGCGTTCCGGCCGCGGGCTGCACACCCTGGTGGGCGCCTTCATGCTGGCCACCGCCGGGTTGTCGATGTGGGTCAGCAATACCGCCACCGCGGCCCTGATGTTGCCGATCGCGCTGTCGGTGCTGGGGCTGATGGAGCGCGACGGGGGCCAGGGCCTGCAGGGCATGGCGCCGGACAGCCGCAGTCCGGCCCTGGCGCTGCTGCTGGGCATCGCTTTCGCGGCCAACATCGGCGGCATGGCCACCATCATCGGTTCCCCGCCCAATGCGCTGACCGTCGCGTTTCTCAATGACCGCTACGAGCTCGGGATCGGTTTCATCGACTGGATGCTGCTGGGCCTGCCGTTGTCGCTGACCCTGCTGGTCATTGCCTGGTTCCTGCTGACCCGCTGGGTGTTCCCGGTGCATCGCATTCGCCTCAACGGGCTCGACCGCATGCTGCAGGAGCAGGTAGGCGATCTGGGGCCGTGGAGCCATGCGGAGTTGCGCGTGGCGGCGGTGTTCCTGGTGGTGGCGCTGGCCTGGATGTTTCGTCCCCTGCTGGAGGCGTGGCTGCCGCTGGAACTGACGGACGCCGGGATCGCGATCCTCGGGGCCGGGCTGCTGTTCCTGATCCCTTCCGGGGCCTCGGGTCAGCGGCGGCTGCTGTGCTGGGACAACACGCGGGAGCTGCCCTGGGGGGTGCTGCTGCTGGTCGGGGGTGGTCTGAGTCTCGGTTCCGCCATCGAATCCTCGGGCCTGGCGGAACTGACCGCAGAGGCGCTGATGGGCGCGCAGGCGTGGCCGCTGCTGCTGGTGATCGCGGGGGTGGTGCTGGTCACCATGACCCTCAGCCACGTGACCAGCAATACGGCCACCGCCGCCACCCTGCTGCCACTGGTGGCCGCGCTCGCGCTGCGCATGGACGTGCCGGTGGGGCTGATGACCCTGCCGGTGGCGTTCGCCGCGTCGGTCGCGTTCATGTTGCCAGTGGCCACGCCGCCCAACGCCATCGTGTTTGCCTCCAATCGCCTGCGCGTGGTGGACATGATCCGCGGCGGGGCCCTGCTGTCGGTGGTCGCCATCGTGCTGGTCAGCCTCGCGGTGTATGCGCTCGCCGAGCCGTTGCTGCTGCGGCACGTGGGCTGAAAGCGGGGGGAGGGAGCGTGACCCGCGCGGCTCAAGTCAGGCCGCTGCCGGCCGCTAGCGGGAGCGAGAGACTCGCAGAACGGCGCCCGTAACTCCGGGCGCGAAGAAAGCTTCAAGGGAGAGAGAGATGCTCAGGAATATCCGGATCGGAACCCGCCTGATGGGCGGCGTCACCCTCGTGGTGGTCGCGGTCGTGGTGCTCACGCTGGTGGTGGTGATGAACAGCCTCGGCAACATGGCGGACCGTGCGGAACAGCGTGAACTCAATGACCTGAGTGAACTGCTGATCCGGCAGCTCGATCAGGAAGCCGATCGCGGGACCGCGATGGCGCAGGCCGTGGCCGCCATTCCGGACGTGCAACAGGCCTTCGCCCGGCGGGACCGCGAACAGCTGCATGCGATGACCGTACCGGGTTTCGATCACCTCTACGAGGAATACGGCGTACGCCAGTATCAGTTCCATACGCCGCCGGCGACGTCCTTCCTGCGGGCACACCGTCCGGATCGCTACGACGATGACCTCTCCGGGTTCCGCCAGACCGTGGTCGATACCAACCGCGACCGCCGGCCGATCTCCGGGCTCGAGGAAGGGGTGGCCGGCCTGGGCATCCGCGGCATCGTCCCGGTCTCCCACGAGGGTGAACATATCGGGTCGCTGGAATTCGGCATGGCCTTCGACGATGCCTTCTTCGAGGACTTCACGGCGGATACGGAAGCCCCGGTGGCCCTCTACCTGCAGCGCGACGGGACCTTCGAGGCGTTCGGCAGCACCATCAACGGCGACTCCACCTTCAGCCGTGACGAAATGGAGCGGATTGCCGGCGGCGAGGAACTGGTGCGCCGGACCGAGCACGACGGTCGTCCGATGGCGGTGGTCGGGCGTCCGGTGGAAGACTTCTCCGGCGAGCCGGTGGGCGTGCTGGAGCTGATGGTCGATCGCAGCGATTACGTGGCGATGGCCCGCAATGCCACGGCTACCGTGGTGGGCGTGGGCGTGGTCGCCATCGGTCTTGGCCTCCTGCTGGCCTGGCTGCTGTCGCGCAGTATCGTGCGGCCGCTGCGCGATACGGTCGAGCGTCTGGACGACATCGCGTCCGGCGACGGGGACCTGACGCGCCGGCTGGAGGCCGACGGCAACAACGAGCTGGGGGATCTGGCGGCGGCGTTCAACCGTTTTGTGGGCAAGATCCACGAGCTGGTGAAGGAAGTTGCCGCCGGCGGCGACCAGGTGGCGGCCGCAGCCAACGAGCTGTCCGCGACCAGCGAGCAGACCAACGAACAGGTCGGCCGCCAGCAATCCGAGATCGACCAGGTCGCCACGGCCATGAACGAGATGACCGCGACCGTGGCCGAGGTCGCCCGCAACGCCACCGAGGCGGCGGAAGCCGCACAGAGCACGGACAAGGATGCGACCCACGGTCGGGAGCTGGTGGAACAGACCGTCAGTGCGATCAACACCCTGTCCACCCAGGTGGAGAACACCGCGCAGGTGATCGAGCGGCTGTCGACCGATGCCGAGGAGATCAACAAGGTGCTGGAGGTGATCGGGGACATCGCCGATCAGACCAACCTGCTGGCGCTGAACGCGGCCATCGAGGCGGCGCGGGCCGGCGAGCAGGGCCGCGGCTTCGCGGTGGTGGCCGACGAGGTGCGGACCCTGGCGAGCCGGACCCAGGATTCGACCCAGGAGATCCAGGGGATGATCGAGCGGGTGCAGAACGGCACGCGCGACGCGGTGAAGGCCATGGAGGACGGCCGTCGACAGGCGCATTCCAGCGTGGAACAGGTCAACGATGCGGGGCAGTCGCTGCAGTCGATCACGCAGTCCATCAGCAGCATCTCGGACATGAACACGCAGATCGCCAGCGCGGCCGAAGAGCAGTCCTCGGTGGCCGAGGAGATCAACCGCAACGTCTCCAACATCACTCAGGTGCTGGACGAGACCGTGGCCGGATCGCAGCAGATCGCCAACGCCTCGGAGGAGCTGTCGAAGCTGGCCTCGGCGCAGCAGGAGCGCACCGGGCGCTTCCGTGTCTGACCGTGGGTCCTGCCGGCCGGGGTGTTGTGCCCCGTGCCGGAGGATGGGTTTTCGTGACGGCGGCCGATTCGGATCAAGGTTTCCGGACGGCCGCCGTTAGTATGTGAGGGTATGCTGATTTGGCCATCCGGCCGGGCAGGGCCCGGCGGAATGCGCATTGATCAGAATGCCGGAACACCAAAAGAGGGAAAGCCATGCTCAGGAATATCCGTATCGGAACGCGCTTGATGGGCGGCGTCACCATCGTTGTGGTGGCGGTCGTGGTGCTCACGCTGGTCGTCGTGATGAACAGCCTCGGCACGATGGCCGATCGCGCGGAGCAACGGGAGCTGAACGACCTGAGCGGGCTGCTGATCCGCCAGCTGGAACAGGAAGCCGAACGGGGCGAGTCGATGGCGCGGGCCATCGCCGAGATCCCGGTGATTCAGCAGGCGTTCGCCGAGGGGGATCGTGAGCGCCTGCTGGAACTGACCGAGCCGGGATATGGCCAGCTGCGCGCCGAGCACGACGTGCGCCAGTATCACTTCCATACGCCGCCGGCGACCTCCTTCCTGCGTACCCACAGTCCCGACAACTACGGCGACGACCTGTCGGACGTGCGCCAGACGATCCTGGAGGTGAACCGCAATCGGCAGCCGATCACCGGGCTGGAAGAAGGCCCGTTCGGCATCGGGATCCGCGGGATGGTGCCGGTGTCCTACCAGAACGAGCACATCGGCTCGCTGGAATTCGGCATGGCCTTCGATGACGCCTTCTTCGAGTCCTTCACCGAAGAAACCGGATCACCCGTGGCGGTACACCTCGATCGTGATGCCGGTTTCGAGGTCTTTGCCGGAACCATCAATGGCGATTCGACCTTCAGTCGGGAGGAGATGCGGCGCATCCTCGACGGCGAGGAGATGATCCGCAACGTTCGCCACGACGGACGCCCGATGGCCGTGGTCGGACGTCCTGTGGAGGATTTCTCCGGTGAGCCGGTGGGCGTGCTGGAGCTGATGGTCGATCGCAGCGATTACGTGGCGATGGCCCGCAATGCCACCACCACCGTGGTGGCGGTGGGCGTGGCCGCCATCGGTCTTGGTCTGCTGCTGGCCTGGCTGCTGTCGCGCAGCATCGTGCGGCCGCTGCGCCAGACCGTCACGCGTCTGGATGACATCGCGTCCGGCGACGGAGACCTGACGCGCCGGCTCGAGGCCGACGGCAACAACGAGCTGGGAGATCTGGCGGCGGCGTTCAACCGCTTCGTGGGCAAGATCCAGGACCTGGTCAAGGAAGTCGCAGCCGGTGGCGATCAGGTGGCGGCCGCGGCCAATGAGCTGTCCGCGACCAGCGAACAGACCAACGGTCAGGTCACGCGGCAGAAGGACGAGGTCGACCAGGTGGCCACCGCGATGAACGAGATGACCGCGACGGTGGCCGAGGTTGCGCGCAACGCCTCGGATGCGGCCACCGCGGCGCAGACCACCGACAAGGATGCCAACGCCGGGCGCGAGCTGGTGCAGCAGACGGTGCAGTCGATCAACCATCTGACCTCGCAGGTGGACAACACCGCCGAAGTGATCGAGCGGCTGTCGACCGACGCCGAGCAGATCAACAAGGTGCTGGAGGTGATCGGGGACATCGCCGATCAGACCAATCTGCTGGCGCTTAACGCGGCGATCGAGGCGGCCCGGGCCGGCGAGCAGGGCCGCGGCTTCGCGGTGGTGGCCGACGAGGTGCGCACGCTGGCGAGCCGGACCCAGGACTCCACCCACGAGATCCAGGGCATGATCGAACGCGTCCAGAACGGCACGCGCGAGGCGGTTCAGGCGATGGAAGAGGGCAAGAACCGGGCGCATTCCAGCCGCGAGAAGGTGAACGAGGCGGGCGAGTCGCTGGAGTCGATCACGCAGTCGGTGACGACCATCTCGGAGATGAATACACAGATCGCCAGCGCGGCCGAGGAACAGTCCTCGGTGGCCGAGGAGATCAACCGCAACATCTCCAACATCACCCAGGTGCTGGACGAGACGGCCAGTGGCTCGCGCGAGATCGCGAATGCCTCGGAAGAGCTGTCGAAGCTGGCTTCCGAACAGCAGCAGCGGGTGGGGCACTTCCGGGTCTGATCCGGTCCCGAGGGGGCGGCCACGTGCCGCCCCCTGTCATTTGCGGGTTCAGGAGCCCTCGGTATTGCGGTCGGCTCCGGCCCGGTCCGGATCAAAGCGCGACTCGAGGTAGTCGATGATCGCGCCCGACTCGTACAGCCAGCGCACGCTGCCGTCTCCTTCCTCGATCCGCAGGCAGGGGACCTGCAGCTTGCCGCCTTCCGTCTGCAGGGTCTCGCGGTGTTCGCCGGCCGGCTGGGCATTGCGCAGTTCGATGTCCAGTGACAGGCGCTGCATGGCACGGCGCGCCTTGATGCAGAACGGACAGGCGGGGAAGTGGTAGAGCGCGAGGGCGCGGGTCTGTTCGTCCACCCGTGCCTGTTCTTCGGGGTCACGCTGGATTCCGCGCGGGCGGGTCACCTTCTCGCCCACGAGCATGAAGGGCGTGAGAACCAGGCGCACGCCGCGGAAAAAGAGTCGGATCAGGGGTCGCATCCGCCAAGGATGCCACAGCTCCGGTTTGCGACCAATCCGGACGCAGCGGCGCTCGGTGGCCAGGGTCAGCCGGCCAGCTCGAAGTGCTCGTCGCCGTCGAGAACGATCATGTCGCCATTGTTGCGCGCGGCCAGCTGTTCACGGATGGTCTGTTCGTAGCCCGGCTTGAGGTGGGTCACCGCGATACGCGGGCGATGCCGCAGATGGTCGAGATCGCGCGCCAGCTGCAGCGGGGTGTAGTGGCGGGTGGCCCCGGCGAGATGGTCCATCTCGTCCGGCAGCCCGGTTTCGATCATCAGCAGATCGAGGCGGGGCAGGGCATTCAGGGTCTGCCACAGACCGCGGGTCGAAGTGGTGTCGCCGCTGAACGCAAAGGCCCCGGCATCCGGCCGGCTCACCGAATACCCTACCGCCGGGACGGTGTGCATCGCGGGAAGGGCCGTGACGGAGCGTCCGTCGATGTCCATCTGCTCGCCGGCACCCAGCGGACGAAAGCGCAGCGCCGGCTGCTCGGGCGACGGCAGGGCAGTGAAATCGGGCCAGATCACCCAGTTGAAGATGTGGCGCTGCAGGGCTTCCAGGGTCTCCGGCAGGGCGTGCACCGTGACCGGGGGGGGCATCCACCCGGAATACCGTGTCGATCAGCAGTGGCAGGAATGCCACGTGGTCGAGGTGCGAGTGCGTCAGGAAGACGTGGCGAATGGCCTGCAGTTCCTCGAGCTCGAGATCGCCCACGCCGCTGCCGGCGTCGATCAGGATGTCCCGGTCGATCAGGATGGAAGTGGTGCGGCGGCCCGGCCCGATGCCGCCGCTGGCGCCCAGGATACGCACGGAGAGGCTCATTCCGGGCTCCGGCGAAGGGGTATGGGGCCAGTCATCAAGGGAAGATGCGCGTTCATGAGCTGTGGCAAATGACTCGATCAGGGATCTCATTCTAGGCGGCTGCCTGTCCTGCCGCACGCGAAACGGCGCACGGATTGCGGCA
>NZ_AUAG01000028.1:0-57287 GCF_000428605.1 Thioalkalivibrio sp. ALE19 | reverse complement strand
CGGGTCGGGTCGGGCCGGGTCTGGTGCCGGGTCGGCCAGGGGGCTGGCCTCCTACGGGCCCAGCTTCTGGGCGCGGGCGACTTCGGCGACGTGGCGGCCCTGGGATTCGGCCATGCCGAGTTCGGCCTCGGTGGGCTGGCGGCTGCCGTCGCCGTCGGCCAGGGTGGTGGCGCCGTAGGGCGTCCCGCCGCTGATCTGGCCCATTTCCAGCAGGCGCTTTTCGGTGTACGGCAGGCCGACGATGGTCATGCCGAAGTGCATCAGGTTCACGATGGTGGAGACCAGGGTGGTCTCCTGGCCGCCGTGCTGGCTGGCGGTGGAGCCGAACACGCTGCCGATCTTGCCCACCAGGCGGTCGTTGAACCACAGCGAGCCGGTCTGATCCAGGAAGTTCGCCATCTGTGCGGCCATGCGCCCGTAGCGGGTGGGTGTGCCGATGATGATGGCGTCGTAGTCGGCCAGCTCCTCGGGGCGGGCGATCCCGGCCGGCTGGTCGAGCCGGGCGCCGGCATTACGGGCGACATCCTCGGGCATCAGCTCGGGCACGCGCTTGATCGTGACCTCGGTGTCGGCGACGCCGCGGGCGCCACGCGCCTCGGCTTCGGCCATCTGCTCGATGTGGCCCCAGGTGGAGTAGTACAGCACGAGTACTCGGGTGGTCATGGCGGATCCTTTCTTGCGGGATATTTCCCCAAGGTTAGATCCTGACCAGCCGAATGAAAATCGCCATTTTGGCGATTGATTGTTCGATTTTTACGAATCGTTTTCGCCGGAGGCCGGGGCCAGCGGCTCGCCGGTGCCGGCGAGGGCCTCGACGGTTTCGATGGTTGCGGGACGGCCGTACAGAAAGCCCTGGAAGTGCCAGCAGCCCAGGTGCATCAGGAACGCGCGCTGGTCTTCGGTCTCCACGCCTTCGGCGATCACGTCCAGACGGAGGGTGTGGGCGAGGTTGACCACCATCTCGGCGATGGCGGCGTCATTGGGATCGTCGAGGACGTCGCGCACGAAGGACTGGTCGATCTTGAGCTGGGACAGCGGCAGTTGCTTGAGATAGGCCAGCGACGAATAGCCGGTGCCGAAGTCGTCCAGGGCGAAGCCGATGCCCAGCTCGCGCAGCCGCTGCATGTTGTCGATCGCGTGGTCGATGTCTTCCAGCAGCATGCTCTCGGTGATCTCGAGCTTCAGCCGGTGGCCCGGCGCGCCGGTGGCCTCCAGCAGGCCGGCGAGTTCGGCGACGAACGTACCGTGGCGGAACTGGCGCGCGCTCACGTTCACCGACAGGGTCAGGTCGCGCAGGGCGGGGTCGTGTTTCCACTGCGCCAGCCGCCGGCAGGCCTCCTCCAGGACGCGCTGGCCGATGGGCACGATCAGCCCGGTCTGCTCCGCGACCGGGATGAACTCGCCGGGCGAGACCCAGCCGCGTTCCGGGTGCGCCCAGCGCAGCAGGAGTTCGGCCCCCACCGGGCGGTCGTCGCTGTTGACCTGCAGCTGGCAGTGGACCTCGAACTCGTCTCTGCGCAGGGCTTCCCGCAGCTCGGTCTCGAGCTGGAAGCGGGCTTCCACCGCGCGGTGCAGCTCGGGGTCGTAGAAGCGCACGGTGTTGCGCCCGGCGTTCTTGGCCCGGTACATCGCCAGGTCCGCCTGCTTGAGCACTTCCTGCACGCCGAGGTGGTCGCCGCTGAACAGGGTCGCGCCGATGCTGGGGCTCACGTGGCGATCCTGGCCGCCGATCGGGAACGGCTCGCGCATCAGCTCGATCAGCTTGCGCCCCACCGCCTCGGCCTGGGTGGCGGCGCGATCCTGGTCGGCGTTGAGGTCGTTGAGCACGAGGACGAATTCGTCGCCGCCCAGGCGTGCCAGCGTGTCGGCCTCGCGGGTGGTGGTGCTCAGGCGGGCGGCGACCTGCTGCAGCAGTTCGTCGCCCACCGCGTGACCGAGGGTGTCGTTGATGTCCTTGAAGTTGTCGAGGTCGAGGAACAGCGCCGCACCGTGCAGGCCGGTCCGGTGCGCATGCGCCAGTGACTGACACAGACGGTCGTGCAGCAGCGTGCGGTTCGGCAGGTGCGTGAGGTTGTCGAAGAAGGCGAGGCGCCGCACTTCTTCTTCCGCCCGCTTGCGGTCGCTGATGTCCATGATGGTGCCGAACAGCGCGATCACGCGGCCACGTTCGTCGCGCCGGGTGCTGGCGAACACGCTGACCCAGCGAGCGTCGCCTTCGCGGGTGCGCAGGCGAATCTCTTCGGCAAAGTCGCGGTCCTGCTCGCTCTGCATCAGGGTGCGGCAGACCTGGTCGGCCTCGGCACGGTCCTCGGTGGCGACGAATTCGCACAGGCTGCGGCCGAGGCTCTCGTCCACGCTGAAGCCGGTCAGCTTCTCCCAGGCGGGGTTGAGCAGGGTCCAGCGGCCCTCGGCGTCGGTGCGGAAGATCACCTCCGAGATGTTGTTGACGACCTCCTCGTAGCGCGACTCGGTCTCGTGCAGGGCGTCGGCGGCCTGGCGATGGGCGGTGATGTTGAGGGTCAGGCCGCGCAGTACCGGCTCGCCGCGGTCGTCGGCCGCCCAGGACAGGATGTCGCGCAGCCACATCCAGTGGCCGTTGCGGTGGCGGAAGCGGTAGTCCACCGGCCGCGGCCGTTCCGCGGGGTCGCGCGTGGCCTCCCGGACGCGGGGCAGGTCCTCCGGATGGATGCGGCGGACCCGCAGCCCCGGCCGGGCCAGGCGCTCGACCGGGTAGCCCAGCAGTTCGCGGGTGTCGCCGGCGACGAACTCCCAGTATCCGGTATCCGGGTGCGATTCCCACAGGATGGCGTCGGCGCCGCCCAGCATGGACTCCAGGCGCGCCACCGAACGGTTGAGCCGGAGGTTCTGCTGCTGGATCTCGCTCTGGGTGTTTTCCAGGTGGGCGGCGACGTTGTTGAACGTGCGGGCGAGATCGCCGAATTCGTCGTTGGAGGTGACCTTCAGGCGATATTCGAGATTGCCGCGCTGCAGGGCCTGGCCGCCCAGGTTGAGCAGCCGCAGCCGGCGGGTCACGATCAGCGCGAAGAGGGTCCCCGCGGCCATGGACAGGGCCAGCACGCCCAGGGCCAGGGCGATGTTGCGGTGCAGCAGGTCGGTGGCGAGGGCGTCGATATCGTCGGTGGAGTACTCGACGTGGATCGTCCCGAGGTGCTGCCCGGCCAGATCCACCGGGATGCCCATTTCCAGGGTGCCGGGTTGCTGGCGCAGGCCGTCGTGTTCGGGAAGGCTGGCGGGCACCGAACCCACCTCGGCCATGCGTCGGCCGTCCGCGTCTTCGACCACCGCGTAGCGCAGGGTCGTGTCCTGCTCCAGGTCGTCCAGCAGCTCCTGCAGCATGCCGGGGTCGGCGTAGGCCAGACCGGGCCCGACGGCCGAACTCAGCAGACGGCCCTGCTGGTCGGCGAAGCGTTCCAGCACCTCGGCCTGGTTGTCGCGGATAAGCGAGGTTCCGCTGGCCATCAGCACGATGACCATCACGGCCTGGATGGCGACCGTGCCGATGGCGATCTGCGCGGCGAAATTCAGGCGCATGGCATCATGCCCGATCACGCGTGCAGAGCAGGCCGCCCGCCAAGAGGTCTCAGCTCCGGTTGACCGAGTAGCGCCCGGGGCCGGTCAGCGCCAGGGCGACCGCCGCGAACAGGAACATGCCCTGCAGTTCCAGGGCCCAGCCGCCGTGGGTGGTCAGGTCGGTCAGTTCGTGGGCATGGGCCAGGGCGATGGCGACCACCATGTTGATCGCGATCAGCACCGCGCCGATGCGCGAATACAGCCCGAGGATCACCAGCACCGGGGCCAGGACTTCGCCGATGTAGACGCCCCAGGCCACGAACGCGGGCAGGCCGGCGTCCACGACCATGGATTCGATGCCGCCGATCCCGCCGAGGATCTTGTCGATCCCGTGCAGCAGGATGAGGATCCCCAGCGCGAGGCGCAGGACCAGTTTTCCGGTGTCGTCGAGCATGCTGTCCATGGTGTCCCCCGTTGTGGTTCGAGTGGTGGCGGATTCAGTGGTCCGTAACCGCCGGGTCGTCGCTGTCGGGAAGGACAAAGCCCGGATCCGGCAGCGGCATCATGTCCGGGATGGCGTCCGTGTCGAAGGCTTCAAAGCCCCGATGGCCGATGCGCCCCAGGCGCTCGCGCCCCTCCGGCGTGTCGCTCAGCGCGGTTAGCTGTCCGGCCAGGTCAACGGTGGCCGGCAGGCGGTCCTCGCGCGCCAGGATGACCGCACCCGGGAAACGCGGCGTGCGCATCAGCATGCGCACCAGCTGCCCGTCCCGCAGGGAGATCAGGCGTTCCCGGTCCGGGTCACGCGTTTCAGGACGTGTGGAACCCGCCTCGTCATCCACCACCATGATCGCAGCATCCGCAAGCCCGCGCTGCAGCGCATCCAGGGCGGTCTCGTGATGGGAATAATAGAGGTACTCCGGCGGATTGTCCGCCAGTGGCAGATCCAGCAGATAACGCACGGCCACGGTGCCCATGCTCAGGCGCGGCGGGGCGGCGATGGTGTGCCCGGCCAGGTCCTGCACGGAGTTGATCGGGGAATCGACCGGCGTCACGATCCGCGCGGAGAGGCGGTGGGTGGCCGCGACCAGCGGGCGGTAGTCGCCGTGCGTGCGGGCGCGCCGGGCCAGGTGGGACCCGGTGAGCACCAGATCGTAACGGCCCGCATCGGTTCGCCCGAGGAAGGTTTCGAAATTGCGTGCGGTCTCGATGCGCACTTCGCGTTCGAGGGTCTGCGACAGCCAGTCCCGCAACGGTGCATAGCGCTGAAACAGGGTCCCGGGGCTGGCGAACGGCAGGATGCCGAGGGTCACGGGGTCGGCATCCGGCGCGGGTTCTTCCGCGGTCTGCGCGGTGGCGGGGAGTGCGGCGGCCATGCTCCCGAGCAGCAGGACCAGGGTCAGGATCAGGGGCAGGTTGGTGCGGCCTGGCATCGGGCCCTCCCGGGGCAAATCTGTCCTCAGGGTAGCGTTTCTGGCGGCGCTTTGCCGTCCGCCGGCGATCGGCGTCCCACGGCCTGACGGATTGTTGACGGTGCGGGCTCGGGATGGAGCCGCGGGCGCCTCCGACGGTGTCGGAAGGTCGACGTTTGTCGGGACGACGTCCGTGCGCGCGGGGCCTGCGACGGGTGGCCCTGATATTGCTTGTGGATCCGGGGAGTCGGCATGGCCATGGCGCCGCGGGCGTTTCCCGGGCGCCGACACCCGGACAGGAGCAAGCATGACACAGTGGTTGAACGAACTGGCGAGCGCCCTGCTGGGGACGCTGGAGGCGCTGACGCCGATGACCGTGATCGGCGCGTTTTCCCTCGGCCTGCTGGTCCTCGCCGGCCTGGCGCTGGCGGGCATGGCGCTGGGCCGGATGACGCGGCTGCAGGCGGCGGCCCCGGCACTGCTGACCACGCTGGGGATCCTCGGGACCTTCCTCGGGGTGGCGATCGGGTTGCTGGACTTCGATGCGGCGCGGGTCGAGGCCTCGGTGCCGGCGCTGCTGGAAGGGCTGAAGCTGGCGTTCGTTACCAGCATCGTTGGCATTGCGCTGGCGGCCCTGTTGCGCCTGCTACAGGTGCTGCGGCCCGAGCCCGCCGCCGCGGATGATCCGGACGCGGCCGGGGGCACGGGGGCCGCGGGCGGCAACGGGTTGCCGCAGGACCCGGCCCTGGTGCCGGATCTGCTGCGCGAACAGCGCGATGCGATGCAGGCGGTGGCGCAGCGGCTGGAGGCCATGGACCGCGGCCTGGAGGAGCGTCAGCAGCGCCAGCATCGCGAGACCCTGGAGGCACTGGACGGGCTTGCGGAGCGCATGAGCGAGATGAGCAGCGGCCATCTGGTGGCGGCGCTGGAGCAGGTAATCCGTGACTTCAACACGCGCCTGGGCGAACAGTTCGGCGAGAACTTCCGCCGCCTGGATGCCTCGGTGGGTCGCCTGCTGGAATGGCAGGGGCAGTACCGCGACCAGATGGAGGAACTGCGGCGGGCGTTCGATCAGGCGCGCGAGGGCATGGAGCACTCCGGCGCCAGTCTGGAGAAGCTGACCGATCAGGCCTTCCGCATCACGCGGCACGTGGAGGATCAGGATGCGACGCTGTCCAGCCTGCGCCGCGAGACGGTGGAGCTGGAGGCCCTGCTGGGATCCATCGCGGCGCTGCGGGATCGTGCGACCGAGGCCTTCCCGGCGATGGACGCGCGTCTGGAGGGCATGCTGGAGAGCCTGGAGAACGCGATTGAGGCGGGACAGGCCGCGCAGGCCCGCTGGTCCGCCACCGAAGGGCGCAGCATGGCGGCCGCCGGGGGGCGCTCGTGATCCTGCGGCGGCTGTTCGCCCGGCGGGCGCGGGCTGCGGGGGAAACGCCTTCCGAGCAGGGTTCGCAATGGCTGGCGGTGGCCGATCTGATGGCCGCGCTGATGATGATCTTCCTGTTCATTGCGGTGCTGCACATGGTGCAGGTGGAGCGTTCGCAGGCGGCCCACGAAGAAACCCGCAGCGAGGCGCTGGCCCTGCGCGATGCGATCCACGCCGCGTTGCTGGACGAATTCGAGGAGGACCTGGAGCGCTGGAACGCGGAGCTGGACCGCGAGGATCTGACGCTCAGCTTCCGCGAGCCGGAGGTGCTGTTCGAGCAGAGTTCGGCGGCGATCCGGCCGCGCTTCGAGGCCATCCTGGAGGATTTCATGCCGCGCTACGCCGAGCGCCTGCGGCCGTTCGCCGGGGTCATCCGCGAGGTGCGCATCGAGGGCCATACGTCCAGCGAATGGGCCGGGGCGGAAGACGCGCGCGAGGCCTATTTCGCCAACATGGACCTGAGTCAGCGGCGTACGCGTTCGGTGCTGGAATACGCCTGGGGTCTGGAGCGCGTGCGCGGCGAGGACTGGTTCCGCGAGCGCGTCGCGGCGGTCGGCATGTCGTCCTCGCGCCGGGTGCTGGATGAGCGCGGACGCGAGGACCGCGAGGCCTCGCGGCGGGTGGAGTTCAGCGTGCTGACGGATTTCGAGTCGCGCCTGCTGGGCGAGGCGGGCGAGCCGGGCGCCACGGAGGCGGGGGTCATGCCGGTCCCGCGTCCGCTGCATTCGGGCCCGCATTCGGACCCGGGGGCTCCGACTCCCGGATAGCTTCCAGCAGGGCCGTGCGCAGGCGCTCGCGTTCGGCCGCAGTGAGCGGCCGGCGGTCGCTGCCGGTGAGGGTGAAGCTGTCCTCGACCTGTTCCCCGGCGGTGGCGATGCGCGCGGTGCGGATGTCGGTGTCGTGTTCGGCCAGCACATGGCCGACGGTGGACAGCAGGCCCGGGCGGTCCAGCGCGCGGATGCGCATGCGCGTGGCACCGCCCGGCGAACCTTCCTCGAATTCCACCCGGGTGTCGACGTCGAAATGCTTCAGCCGCCGCGGCAGCTGGCGCTGCACCGGGGCTGCGCCGCCCGCGCCTTCGCGCAGCGCCCGGTTGAGGGTCGCGCAGATCTCCTGGGTGCGGTAGCCGGATTCGACGGTCTGTCCGGCGTTCTCCAGCACCAGAAAGGTGTCCAGGCTGTGACCGTCGGCGGTACTGATGATGCGGGCGTCGACGATGTCCAGCCCGAGCTGGGCGAGGGCGGCGGTAGTCCGCGCGAACAGGCGCGGGTGGTCCTCGGCATAGACGAAGACCTCGGTGCTGCCGCGCGAGGTGCGCGGGCGCACCAGCACCAGGGGCAGGTCCTCGAGGTCGTTGTTCAGCAGGGCCTGGGTGTGCCAGGCGATCTCGTCGGGCGAATGGCGCAGGAAGTATTCGTCGTCCAGGCGGCCCCACAGCACCGCGGCATCTTCCCCGCCAATGCCCTGCGGCGCCAGCAGTTCCAGGGTCTCGCGGCGGGTCTGGCGGATCTGTTCCTCCATGTCCGGCGGCCGGTCCAGCCCGCGGTCGAGGACGTTGCGGGTGGCGTGGTACAGGGTCTGCAGCAGGGAATCCTTCCAGCTGTTCCACATCTCCGGGTTGGTCCCGCGGATGTCGGCGATGGTCAGCAGATAGAGGAAATCGAGGCGCTCCGGCGAGCGCACCTCGCGGGCGAATTCCATCACCACGTCGGGGTCGGAGATGTCGCGGCGCTGGGCGGTCAGGGACATCAGCAGGTGCGAGCGCACCAGCCAGGCGACCAGCGCGGCGTCCTCGTCCGACAGCCCGTGCTGCTGGCAGAAGTGCAGCGCGTCCTGTGCGCCCAGCTCCGAGTGATCGCCGCCGCGGCCCTTGGCGATGTCGTGGAACAGCGCGGCTAGCACCAGGCGTTCGGGGCGTTCCAGGCCGGAGTGGATCTCGCTGGCCAGCGGGTGTTCGTGGGCGAATTCGGGCAGCGCCAGGCGGCGTGCGTTGCGCACCACGTTCAGGGTGTGTTCGTCGACCGTGTAGACGTGGAACAGGTCGTACTGCATGCGCCCGATGATGCGGCCGAAGGCGGGCAGGTAGTTGCCCAGCACGCCGTAGCGGTTCATCCGCCGCAGCTGGCTGGTGATGCCGCGCGGGGCGCGCAGGATCGCCATGAACAGCTCGCGGTTGAGGCGGTTGCGGCGGAAGTGGCCGTCAATCAGGTGCCGGTGGGCGCGGATCAGGCGCACCGTGGAGGCGCGGATGCCCTGGATCTCCGGGTGCTGCTGGAGGATACGGAAGACTTCCAGCAGGGCCGGCGGGTAGATCATGAAGACCTGGTCGTGGGCGACCTCCAGATAGCCGCCGCGGACCTGAAAGCGGGGATGGATGCGTTCGGGCTGCTGGAGCTGTTCCGGGTCATCCAGGATCGCCTCGTTGAAATGCTGCAGCAGCAGTTCGTTCAGGCGCTCCAGGTCGTTGATCGTGCGGAAGTAGCGCTGCATGAACTGCTCGACCGCCCGGTTGTGGTTCTGGTCGACGAAGCCGAAGGTGCTGGCGAGCTGACGCTGCAGGTCGAACAGCAGGCGGTCCTCGCGCCGGCCGGTGAGCATGTGCAGGGCAAAGCGCACCCGCCAGAGGAAGTTCTGTCCCTCCACCATTTCCTGGAACTCGCCCTCGCGCAGAAAGCCGAGCGAGACCAGCTCCTCGATCCGTTCCGCGCCGAAGTGGCGCTTGGTCACCCAGCCGATCATCTGGATGTCGCGCAGTCCGCCGGGGCCTTCCTTGACGTTGGGTTCCAGACGATAGGCGGTTTCGCCGAAGCGACGATGGCGGGCCTGCTGCTCCGCCAGCTTGGCGGCATAGAAGCTGCGTGAATCCCATACGCGATCGGCCTCGATCGTGGCGCGAAAGTCGTTGAAAAGGGCCAGGCTGCCGCTCACATAGCGCGACTCGATCAGGTTGGTAACCACCGTGATGTCGTCGCGGGCCTCGCGGGTGCAGTCCTCGATGCTGCGTACGCTGTGGCCGACCTCGATGCCGATGTCCCAGAGGAAGGTGACGAACTCGCCGATGCGTTCGGAGCGCGTGGCGTCACGTTCGCCCGTCACCAGGATCTGGATGTCGATGTCGGAGGCCGGGTGCAGTTCGCCCCGGCCGTAGCCGCCGACCGCCACCAGACACAGGTTCGGGTCGGCGGCGAGGCCGAACTGGGCCCAGATCAGGCGCAGGAGGTCGTCGATCCGGCGGGCGTGGCCGAAGATCAGATCCTCGATCGCCACCCCGTCATGGAAGCCCCGGTACTGCTGTTCCACGATCCCCCGGCGATATTCGCGGAACCGCGCGATGTCACCGGGGTGGCGGCTGAGCTCCTGGTAGTCCGCGCTGCTGTCAGTCAGGGCAGGTTCCGTGTTGGCCATGCGCGCCTCCGGGGCGGTGTCGGGACGGATGTCAGGCCGCCGCTTCCTGCGGCGGGGTCTCATCCTTGCGCAGGGTCAGGATCTCGTAGCCGTCGTCGGTCACCAGCAGGGTGTGCTCCCACTGGGCCGAGGGGCTGCGGTCCTTGGTGACCGCGGTCCAGCCGTCGGCCAGCACTTTGGTGTGGCGCTTGCCCGCGTTGACCATGGGTTCGATGGTGAAGCACATGCCGGCTTCCAGCACCATGCCGGTACCGGGCTTGCCGTAGTGCAGCACCTGCGGGTCCTCGTGGAAGCCGCGTCCGATGCCGTGGCCGCAGAACTCGCGCACCACCGAGCAGCGCTGCTTTTCGGCGTAGGTCTGGATGGCGTGGCCGATGTCGCCCAGGGTCGCGCCGGGGCGCACCTGCTGGATGCCCAGGTACATCCCGGTGCGGGCGACGTCGATCACCCGCTGCGCCTGGATGCTCGGCTTGCCGACCGTGAACATGCGGCTGGTGTCGCCGTGGAACCCGTCCTTGATCACCGTGACGTCGATGTTGACGATGTCGCCGTTCTTGAGTGTGCGATCCCCGGGGATCCCGTGGCACACCACGTGGTTGACCGAGGTGCACACCGATTTGGGGAACCCGCGATAGTTCAGCGGTGCGGGCGTGGCCTGCTGCTCGTTGACGATGTAGTCATGGCAGATCCGGTCGAGCTCGCCGGTGGTGACACCGGGGACGACATGGGGCTCGATCATCTCCAGCACTTCGGCGGCCAGACGGCCCGCCACGCGCATGTACTCGATTTCTTCCGGGGTCTTGATGGTGACGGACATGGGGTCTCCGGACGCGGCATGACGGGCCGCGCGTGCTTGGTTCGAATAAGCGTTCTATGCTATAAAGCGCGCGCTTCGCTGGCAATTGAGCGGAGACTTGCAACCTTAATCCACACACGTATCGACACGGTCTGTCGGGTGCTGGTTCGCGCGAGCGGGCCGGTTTCAGGCCGGGATGCGTGGAGGCCCAACCCGTACAACAGGAGAACACTCATGTCCCTCGTGACCATGCGTCAGATGCTGGAGGCCGGCGTCCATTTCGGCCACCAGACCCGTTACTGGCATCCCAAGATGGCGCCGTACATCTTCGGCGAGCGTAACAAGATCCATATCATCAACCTGGAAAAGACCCTGCCGATGTTCAACGACGCGTTGAACTTCCTCGGCAAGGTCGCGGCCGACGGTGGCCAGATCATGTTCGTCGGTACCAAGCGCTCCGCCCGCGATGTGGTCGCCGAAGAAGCCCGCCGCGCCGGCATGCCGCACGTGACCCACCGCTGGCTGGGCGGCATGCTGACCAATTTCAGCACCGTGAAGCAGTCGATCAAGCGTCTCAAGGATCTCGAGACCATGGACACCGACGGCTCCTTCGACGTGCTGAACAAGCGCGAGGCGCTGTCCCGCCGTCGCGAGAAGGACAAGCTCGATCGCAGCCTGGGCGGGATCAAGGACATGAACCGCATGCCGGATGCCATGTTCGTGATCGACGTCGGTTACGAGCGCATCGCGGTCAACGAGGCGAAGAAGCGCGGTATCCCGGTGGTCGCCGTGGTCGACTCCAACAACCCGCCGGACGGCGTGGACTACGTGATCCCGGGCAACGATGACGCGATGCGCGCGATCCAGCTGTACGTTGCCGCGATCGCCGACACCATCGTCGAGGCCAAGGGCACGATGACTACCGCCGCCGGCGAAGAGGCGTTCGGCCAGGCCGAAACGGCCGAAGGTGCCGAGGCTTCGGCCGCCGACCAGGCTTGATGAAACCGGCCGGCCGCGATCCGCGCGGCCGGCCCCGCAAGAATTCTTCAGGAGTTGATTCCGATGGCAATCAGTGCTGCCCAGGTTAAGGAACTGCGCGAACGTACCGGCGCAGGCATGATGGAATGCAAGAAGGCCCTCACCGAGACCGACGGTGATCTCGAGGCCGCCGTGGAGGCCATGCGCAAGTCCGGCATGGCGAAGGCCGACAAGAAGGCCGACCGCGTGGCCGCCGAGGGTCGCGTGGAGATCGTCAGCGAGGGCAACCGCGCGGTGATCGTGGAAGTGAACTGCGAGACCGACTTCGTCGGCAACGACGACAACTTCCGTGCGTTCGCCACGCGCTGCGCGCAGACCGCGCTGAACACCGAGGCCACCGACGTGGATGGCCTGATGAACGAAGAAGTCGAGGGCGAGAAGCTGGAAGAGCATCGCACCCAGCTGGTGGCCAAGGTCGGCGAGAACGTGCAGGTCCGCCGTTTCGAGCGCCTCAACGCCGAGGGTTCGCTGGGCGCCTACCAGCACGGCGCACGCATCGGCGTGCTGGTCGCGCTGGACAAGGCCGACGACGAGCTGGCCAAGCACATCGCCATGCACATCGCCGCCCAGCAGCCGGTGTGCGTGGACGAGGACGAAGTCCCGACCGAGATGCTCGACAAGGAACGCGCAATGTTCAAGGCCCAGGCCGAGGAATCCGGCAAGCCGGAGAACATCGTCGAGAAGATGATCGAAGGCCGCATCCGCAAGTATCTGGGCGAGATCACCCTGGTGGGTCAGGCGTTCGTGATGAACCCGGACCAGACCGTGGGCGACCTGCTCAAGGAGAAGGGCGCGAAGGTCACCGGCTTCGTGCGTTACGAAGTGGGCGAGGGTATCGAGAAGAAGAGCGAGAACTTCGCCGAGGAAGTGATGGCGCAGGCCCGCGGGGCCTGAGCCGGCCGGGCCGGATCCTGCGGGGTCCGGCCTGCCCGTAACAAGCAGCATTTCAGGATTAATACCACTCCGATCCCGTCAGCCAGCCCGAGAAAAGGAACCCGATGAGCCAGGACACGCAGCCCGCCTACCGACGCATCCTGCTGAAGCTGAGCGGGGAGGCCCTGCTGGGGGAACATCATTACGGTGTCGATCCGGCGGTGCTGTCGCAGGTGGCCGAAGAGGTCTGCGAACTCTCGCGGCGCGGGGTCGAGGTGGGTATCGTCATCGGGGGCGGCAATATCTTTCGTGGCGCCGGGCTGGCCGAAGGCGGCGTGGACCGCGTGACCGGCGACCACATGGGCATGCTGGCCACGGTGATCAATGCCCTGGCGCTGCAGGACGCGATCGAGCGGGCCGGGCGCTTCTGCCGGGTGATGTCGGCCATCCGCATCAACCAGGT
The DNA here is from genome assembly GCF_000428605.1 of Thioalkalivibrio sp. ALE19. Classification (NCBI taxonomy): domain Bacteria; kingdom Pseudomonadati; phylum Pseudomonadota; class Gammaproteobacteria; order Chromatiales; family Ectothiorhodospiraceae; genus Thioalkalivibrio; species Thioalkalivibrio sp. ALE19. Next base: position 44,343 of record NZ_AUAG01000028.1, on the reverse strand, counting down.
CTGCGAGGATTACATCCGCCGGCGCGCGGTGCGGCACCTTGAAAAGGGCCGGGTGGTGGTGTTTGCCGCCGGCACCGGTAACCCGTTCTTCACCACCGATTCCGCCGCCAGTCTGCGGGCGATCGAGATCAACGCCAATCTGATGATCAAGGCCACCAAGGTGGACGGGGTGTACGACGCGGATCCGTTCACACAGACGGACGCACGGCGTTTCGACAAGCTCACCTACGACGACGCGCTGGAGCGGCGTCTGGGCGTGATGGACACCACCGCACTGGTGATGTGCCGCGACAACGAGCTGCCGATACGAGTCATGAACATGTTTGCGAAGGGGGACCTGCAGCGCCTGGTGATGGGCGAAGCGGTGGGAACCCTGGTTGAGGGGTCCAGGCAATGACAGATGCGACGATCAAGGATGCGCGCGAGCGCATGGACAAGACGCTGGAATCGCTGCGCACGGAACTGGGCAAGATTCGCACCGGGCGCGCTCACCCCAGCCTGCTGGATCACGTGCACGTGGAGTACTACGGTACCGAAGTGCCGATCAACCAGGTGGCCAATGTGAACGCGGAGGATGCCCGCACGCTGGCGGTGCAGCCGTACGAAAAGGACATGATCGGCAAGATCGAAAAGGCGATCATGACCTCCGATCTGGGGCTCAACCCGTCGTCCCAGGGCATGGTCATCCGCGTGCCGCTGCCGGCGCTGACCGAGGAACGGCGGCGCGAACTGGTCAAGGTAGTCAAGTCGGAGGCCGAAGGGGCGCGCGTGGCCGTGCGCAACATCCGGCGTGACGCCAACAATACCTTCAAGCAGCAGGTGAAGGACAAGGCGATCTCCGAGGACGACGAAAAGCGCGCTCAGGACGAGATCCAGAAGCTGACGGATGATCACATCGCGCGCATCGACAAGATGCTCGCCGACAAGGAAAACGAGCTGATGGAGGTCTGACGGCCTCCGATCATGCCGGATCCGCACCCGAACATGAGTGCCGAAGCCGTGCTGCCCGCCCATGTGGCAGTGATCATGGACGGCAACGGCCGCTGGGCCGAGGCGCGTGGCCAGCCCCGGGCCGCCGGGCACCGTGAAGGCCTCGGTGCGACCCGGGAGGCGGTCCGCTATTTCGGCGAGCGCGGGGTCACCGCGCTGACCCTGTTTGCCTTCAGCAGCGAGAACTGGCGCCGTCCGCGGGAAGAGGTGGAGGCGCTGTTCGAGCTTTTTGTCTCCGCCATCGAGGGCGAACTCCCGGAACTGCTGGAGCGCGGCGTGAAACTGCGCTTCATCGGCGAGCGCGCGCGTTTCCCCGAGGAGCTGCAGCAACGCATGCAGGAAGCCGAGCGCCGGACCGCTGATAACCGGGGGCTGGAACTGGTGATCGCGCTGGGTTACGGCGGGCGCTGGGACATGCAGCAGGCGGCGCTGCGCTGGGCGCGCGAGCAGGGAGACGGTGCGCGCAGCGACGACGAGATCGGTCTGGAACGCTATCTCAGTACCGCAGGCCTGCCCGACGTGGATCTGCTGATCCGCACCGGCGGCGAGCAGCGGATCAGCAATTTTCTGCTGTGGCAGGCGGCCTACGCGGAACTGCTGTTCATCGATACCCTGTGGCCGGACATGACCCGCGAGAATTTCGCCGCCGCGCTGGAATGGTATGCCGGCCGGCAGCGCCGTTTCGGGGGCGTTCCGGGGACGCAGGGCGAGGCGGTGGATGCTTAAGCAGCGCGTGATCACGGCCAGTGCGCTGGGACTTCCGGCGCTGGCGCTGATTGCCTGGGGCCCGGCGTGGGCGGTGCTGATCCTGGTCGCCGCGACCCTGGGCCTGGCGGCCTGGGAGTGGGGCGTTCTGGCGCGGCTTCGGGGTGCCGCAATGCTGGTGCCCTGGACCGTGCTGGCGGTGGCCGGGATTGCGCTGCCGACCCTGGCGGGCAGTGAGCACCTGGAGCTGACGGGGGTGATCCTGGGCGTGGCCCTTTGGGCGGCGGCGGCCTTTGCGCTGCCGTTCTATCATGCGGATACGGCGTCGGAGGCGGTCTGGCGCCCCTTGCTGCGAGCCAGCGGGTGGTTGATGGTCGTCGCCGCGGGTGTGTCCATCCTGGCGCTGCATCGTCTCGAACCGTTGCTGGTGGTCTATCTGATCGTACTGATCGGGCTGGCGGATACCGGGGCGTATTTTGCGGGTCGGCGCTTCGGCCGCACCGCGCTGGCGCCCGAGATCAGTCCCGGGAAGACCCGCGAGGGCCTGATGGGGGGCATGGGCCTGGTGTTCGTGTTCGCGGTGATCGTGGCCGGGGCCGCCGATCTGGATCCGATGGATGCCCTCCCGTTCGTGCTGCTGTCCATCGTGACCGGGCTGATCTCGGTGGTGGGCGATCTGTTCGAAAGCATTCTCAAGCGCCGTGCCGGGGCCAAGGACAGCGGTTCCTTGCTGCCGGGGCACGGCGGTATTCTGGATCGTGTGGACAGCCATCTTGCGGCGGCACCAGTGCTGGCGGGCGGGCTGTACTGGCTGCAGCTGTGGCCGGTACCCGCAGCCTGATGGTTTCCGGGGCATCACGCCCCGACCTCCGGGAGCATTCCATGAACAAGCAACAGATCACCATCCTCGGCTCCACCGGCTCCATCGGACTCAGCACCCTGGACGTGGTGGCGCGCCAGCCGGAACGCTTTTCGCTGTACGCGCTGACCGCGCACCGCAATGTCGAGCGGATGGAGGCGCAATGCCTGGAGTTTCGCCCGCGGGTGGCGGTGATGGTGGAGCCGGAGGCGGCGGAGAGCCTGCGCGACCGACTGACCGCCGCCGGCTGCGAGACCGAGGTGCGCGGCGGTGCGGAGGCGCTGGTCGAGGTCTGTCGCGCACCCGAGGTGGATGCGGTGATGGCGGCGATTGTCGGCGCCGCGGGCCTGCTGCCGACCCTGGCGGCGGCGGAGCACGGCAAGCGGGTGCTGCTGGCCAACAAGGAAGCGCTGGTGATGTCGGGGGCGTTGCTGATGGATGCCGTCGGGCGCTCGGGCGCGCGGCTGTTGCCGATCGATTCCGAACACAATGCGATCTTCCAGTGCCTGCCCAACGGCTACACCTGCGCCGATCCGGTGAGCCCGCACGGGGCCAGCCGGATCTGGCTGACGGCCTCCGGCGGGCCGTTTCGCGAGCGCTCGCTGGAGACCTTCGGCGAGATCACCCCGGACGAGGCCTGCGCCCATCCCAACTGGGACATGGGCCGCAAGATCTCGGTCGACTCGGCGACGATGATGAACAAGGGGCTGGAGCTGATCGAGGCCTGCTGGCTGTTCGCGGTGCCGCCGACGAGCATCCAGGTGGTGCTGCATCCACAGAGCATCGTGCACTCCATGGTGGCGTATGAAGACGGTTCGGTGCTGGCGCAGATGGGCAACCCCGACATGCGCACGCCGATCGCCCATGCGCTGGCCTGGCCGGAACGCATGGCCTCCGGTGTACAGGCACTGGACCTGCTCAGCATGGGGGCGCTGGAATTCTCCGAGCCCTGCGAGACCCGTTATCCGGCCCTGCGCCTGGCGCAGCGCGCGCTGGAGAAGGGCGGCACGGCCACCGCGGTGCTGAACGCCGCCAACGAGGTCGCGGTGGAGGCCTTCCTCGCGGGCGAGCTGGCCTTTGATGCGATCCCGGCCCTGATCGAGGCGACCCTGGAGGGGGTGGAGCCGGAACCCGCGGGCACGCTGGAAGTCGTACTGGGTGCCGACGCGCGGGCGAGAGCGCACGCGCGGGACTGGCTGGACATGCGGAGGCGTGAAGCGGTGTGACGGGATTTCTGACCAGTCTGCTGGCCTTTGTCGTGGCGATCGGGGTGCTCGTCACGGTGCACGAGTACGGCCATTTTCTGGCGGCCCGCCTGATGGGCGTGAAGGTCCTGCGTTTTTCCGTGGGCTTCGGCCGGCCGTTGTGGTCGCGGCGTTTCGGGCGTGATCGGACCGAATTCGCGATCGCCTCCATCCCTCTGGGCGGCTATGTGAAGATGCTCGACGGTCGCGAGGGCGAGGTGCCGGCGGACGAGGAACACCGCGCGTTCGATCGCCAGGGACTGGGGGCGCGGACGTTCGTGGTGTCCGCCGGCCCCGCGGCGAACTTCCTGCTGGCGATCGCGGTGTTCGCGGTGATGTTCATGATCGGCGTGGGCGGCGTGCGCCCGGTGGTGGGCGAGATCACCCCGGGATCGCCGGCCGCGGAAGCGGGCCTGGAGCGGGGCGAGGAGATCGTGCGCATCGCCGGGCGCGAGGTCGGGGACTGGGAACAGGCCAACCTGCGGCTGCTTGACCACGCGGTGCGGGGTGATACGGTGCCGCTGATCGTCCGCGATGCCGACGGTCGCGAGATCGAACGCAGCCTGGATCTGTCGGCCCGCGCCGAACTGCTGGGCGAGGGACAGTTCCTCGACCGCCTGGGCGTGGCGCCGTACCGGCCGCAGCTGGAGCCCGTGATCGGCCAGGTCGAATCCGGTTCGCCGGCCGATCGCGCCGGGCTGCAGCCCGGGGACCGGGTGGTCGCGATGAACGGCGACGGCGTCGCGGACTGGAATGCCTGGGTCGAGCGTATCCGGGCCAGCGCCGGGAGCGAGCTGTCCGTCACGCTGGAACGCGACGGGGTGCGGCAACAGGTGACGCTGACCCCCGAGCCGGTAGAGGCCGAACCGGGTACCATCGGGCGGATCGGGGCCGGCGTGGATCCGGATCAGCCGGCGATGCGCGAGCTGAGCGTGATCGTGCGCCAGGGGCCGGTGGAGGCTGTCGGTTCCGGCGCGGTGCGGACCTGGGAGGTCACGACCCTGACCCTCGGGATCCTCTGGCGCATGGTGACCGGCGAGGCCTCGGTCAAAAATATCAGCGGACCGGTTACCATAGCCGAGTTTGCCGGCACGTCCGCGGTCATCGGGATCTCCGCCTTCCTCGGTTTTCTCGGGATCGTCAGCGTGTCGCTGGGGATTATCAATCTGCTGCCCATCCCGATGCTCGACGGCGGGCACCTGCTGTACTACGCGGCGGAAGCCGTGAAGGGGAGCCCGGTGTCGGAAAAGACCCAGATCGTGGGCCAGCAGATCGGGTTGCTGATGATCGCGGCATTGATGATCCTCGCCTTCTACAACGACTTGACACGGTTGTTCGGCTGACCGGAAACGGGACCGGACGCCCTCCACTTGGCGGACAGCATGGCGCGACAAAGCTTGAAAGGATGGGCCCTGCTCGGCCTGGTGACCCTCGCGGGGCCGGCCTGGGGGCAGGCCTATCAGATCGAGGACATCGAGATTGAAGGGCTGGAACGCATTACCGCGGGGACGGCTCTGAGCTATCTCCCGGTGGAGGTGGGTGACACCTTCGATGACAGCCAGACGCCGGAGGTGATCCGCGAGCTCTTCCGCACCGGCTTTTTCGACGACGTGGAGCTGGCGCGGCGCGGTGACGTCCTGGTGGTGATCGTTTCCGAACGGCCGGCGATCAACGAGATCCGCTTCTCCGGGAACAACGACATCCCCGACGAGGCGCTGGAGGAGGCACTGGAATCGGTGGGCCTGCGCAGCGGGCGGGTGTTCAACCGGACGCTGCTGGAGCGCATCGAGAACGAGATCCGCGAACAGCATTTCGCCCGCGGACGCTACAACGTGCGCATCGACGTCGACATCGTCGACCTCGCGCGCAACCGGGTGGATGTCGACATCGACATCACCGAAGGGCCGCAGGCGAAGATCCGGGGCGTGAACCTGGTCGGCAACCAGGCGTTCGACGACGGCGATCTCAAGGGTGATTTCGAATCGGGGATCCCGCGCTGGTGGCAGTTTTTCTCCAGCCGCGACGACTATTCCCGCGAGAAGCTCTCCGGCGACCTGGAGACCCTGCGCTCGCGCTACCTGGATTCCGGCTTTCTCGAGTTCGACGTGGATTCCACCCAGGTCACGCTGTCGCCCAATCGCGAAGACCTGTACATCACCATCAATGTCGACGAGGGCGAACCCTATACCCTGACCGGCACTTCGCTGGCCGGTGATTTCGTCATCCCGGAGGAGGAACTCGAGGGTCTGATCGAGGTGGATCTGGGCGCGCCGTTCTCGCGCAGCCAGGTCACCGAGTCGGCGGAGCGCATGGCGGAACGCCTGGAGCGCGAGGGTTATGCCTTTGCCAACGTCAATCCGGTGCCGGATGTCGACGAGGACAGCCGTGAAGTCACGGTGACGTTCTTCGTGGACCCCGGTCCCCGGGTGTACGTGCGGCGGATCAACATCTCCGGCAACGAGAACACCCAGGAGAGCGTCTACCGCCGCGAGCTGCGGCAGATGGAGTCGTCCTGGTACAACGGGGCGCTGATCGAGCGCTCGCGGATCCGCCTGCAGCGGCTGCCGTTCGTTGCCAGCGCGAACGTGGAAACGCGGCGGGTGCCGGGCTCGGACGACGAGGTCGATCTCGACATCAGCGTGACCGAACGCCAGTCCGGCGCGCTGTCCATCGGCGCCGGGTATTCGCAGAACCAGGGGTTGCTGCTGTCCGGCTCGATCTCGCAGGACAACTTCCTCGGCACCGGCAACCGGTTTTCCACGGAGATCAGCACCTCCGACGTGAACCGGGTTTTCCGCATGAACCTGACGAACCCGCATTACACGCCGGCCGGGGCCAGCCGCGGTTTCTCGGTGTTCTACCGTGAGGTGGACGCCGAGGCGGCCAACATCTCGCGTTATTCCACCGACCGCTACGGTTTCAACGTGACCTACGGCATCCCGCTGTCGGAGGTCGACCGGCTGCGGATCCGGCCGGGGTTCGAGCATATTGCGGTCAATACCGTGGATCACACCGACGGGCAGACCGGGACCCCGGTGGAGATCCGCGACGAGCTGGACGAGTTCGGTGACAGCGCCAATCTGTTCAAGCTGGAGACCAGCTACACTCACGACACCCGCGACTCCACCACCTTCGCCACCCAGGGTCGGCGGCACCGCGTGAGCGCGGAACTGGCGATCCCGGGCAGTGACCGCGAATTCTACAAGCTGACCTACTCGGGCGAGGAACTGTTCCGGCTGAGCGAGCGCTTCACCTTTTCGTTCTCTGGCGGCGTTGGCTATGGTGACGGCTTTGGCGACGACGAACTGCCGTTCTTCGAGCGGTTCTTCGCCGGCGGCATCCAGTCGGTGCGCGGTTACGAGGACAACCGGCTGGGCGACCTGCGTCCGCTGCGCAACGGACAGCCGGCCACGCGCGACAGCAACGATGATCCCTATGGCGGGCGCCTGCGCACCACGGTGTCCGGCGAGCTGTTCTTCCCGGCCCCGTTCGCCGCGGATAATGATGCGATCCGCATGAGTACCTTCGTGGACGCCGGCAACGTGTTCAACGAGCCGGGCGATTTCGACGTGGGAGAGCTGCGCGCGGCGGCGGGACTGGCGCTGACCTGGTTCTCGCCGGTGGGGCCGCTGAGCTTCAGCGTGGCCGAGCCGCTGAACGACGAGCCGGGTGACGATACCCAGAGCTTCCAGTTCCAGCTGGGCGCGGGCTTCTGAACGAGCACAACCGCAGTGACAAGCACGGGGGCGGCAATGCCCCGGGAGGCGGCATGAAGGCCTGGATAACGGCCGGGATCGGTTTCGCACTGGTGGTGGCGGGCTGGACGGCAGTGCCCGCGATGGCCGGCGCGCAGACCGTGGGTTACGTGACCATGAACCGGATCCTGGAGGATTCACCGCAGGCCGAACAGGCGATGCGCGAGCTGGAGGAGGAGTTTTCCCCGCGCGATTCCGAACTGGTGGCCGAACGCGAGGAACTGCAGCGGCTGCGCGATCGCCTGGAGCGCGAGGGCGACATGATGGATCCGTCCGAACGGGCCGCGCTGGAGCGCGAGTTTTCGGCGCGTTCGCGCGAGTTCCGGCGCGCCCAGGAGAGCTTTTCCGAAGACCTCAACGTGCGCCGCAACGAGGAACTGTCGCGCCTGCAGCGGCGCATCAATGACGCGATCGCCGAGCTGGCGCGCGAGCGCGACATCGACGTGATCCTGACCGAGCGCAACGTGCTCTACGCCTCGGATCGCGTGGACATCACCGACGACGTGCTGGCCGCGATGCAGCGTGAGTGATCCGGACGGCATCGAGACCGCGGCCCTGGCGCGTCGGGTCGGGGGCGAGCTGGAGGGCGACGGTGCGCGGCGTATCCGCGGACTGGCCTCCCCGGCGCGTGCGGCACCGGATCAGCTGGCATTCGTGGTGCGCGCCGATGCATTGCCGGACGGGCTGGCGGACTCGCGCGCCGGGGCCCTGCTGATTCCCGCCGATCTGCCTGCCGCGGTTCTGCCGGCGGGGGCGGCGCGCATCCGCGTAGCGGCGGTTTATCCGGCCTATGCGCGTGTGAGCCAGATGCTGGCCGCATCGCGCCGCGCGCGTGAGCCGGGCATTGCGCCTTCGGCGGTTGTCGATCCGTCGGCACGGGTCGATCCCGCCGCGACGGTCGCTGCCGGCGCGGTGATTGGCGCGGGTGCCCGCCTGGAATCCGGCGCCGTGGTCGAGGCGCAGGCGCATGTCGGCCGCGACGCGGTGATCGGCGCGTGCAGCTTCCTGCATCCCGGCGTGCGCGTACTCGACGGCGTGGTGCTGGGCGAGCGCTGTCTGGTGCACGCCGGCACGGTTATCGGGGCCGACGGTTTCGGCTTCGCGCCGGAAGACGGTACCTGGCTCAAGATCGAGCAGCTGGGCGGGGTCCGCGTGGGTGATGATGTGGAGATCGGGGCCAACTGCACCATCGACCGCGGGGCCGTGGAAGACACCCGGATTGGCGAAGGCGTGAAGATCGACAACCTTGTTCATGTTGCCCATAACGTCGAGATTGGAGACCATACGGCCATCGCCGGCTGTGTCGGAATCGCCGGCAGCGCCCGTATCGGTCGTCACTGCGCCATTGGTGGAGGGGCGGGGATCCTCGGCCATCTGAGCATTGCCGATAACGTGACGATCCACGCGATGACACTGGTTACGCGCAGCATCGATCATGCCGGGCACTACGCCTCGGGTGTTCCGCACCAGGAGGCCCGCCTGTGGAACCGGACCCTGGCCCGTCTGCGGCGCATGGGTCGGCGCGCGCGCGACACATAACGCGACACATACAAAAGCAGGGCATCCGGCGGCCCGGCACGACAATACCCTAACAAGAACACAGGATACGCCCCGTGGATGCCCTCGACGTTCAGCAGATCATGCAGTACCTCCCCCATCGATACCCGTTCCTCATGGTGGATCGGGTGGTGGAGTGCGAACCCGGCGAGCATCTGGTAGGGCTGAAGAACGTCAGCATCAACGAGCCGTTCTTTCAGGGGCATTTCCCGGTCAAGCCGGTGATGCCGGGGGTGCTGATCCTCGAGGCCCTGGCGCAGGCGACCGGGCTGCTGGCGTTCAAGACCGAGGAGGCGCGCGGCGAGAATCAGGACAAGCAGCAGCTGTATCTGTTCGTCGGCATCGATCAGGCGCGCTTCCGCCGCCAGGTGGTGCCCGGTGACCAGCTGGATCTGCGGGTGGAGCTGACCCGAACGGTGCGCGGGATCTGGCGCTTTGACGCCGAGGCGAAGGTGGAAGACGAGATCTGCGCCACCGCCGAACTGATGTGTGCGGGCAAGGAAATCGAGGCGTGATCGACTCGCGGGCGGACATCCATCCGAGTGCCGAGCTGGACAGTTCGGTGGAAGTGGGGCCGTTCTCGGTGATCGGCCCGAACGTGCGCATCGGCGCGGGGACCCGCGTGGGGCCGCACGTGGTGATCAACGGGCCGACCGAGATCGGCCGCGACAACCGCATCTTCCAGTTCTCGTCGATCGGCGAGGAGCCGCAGGACACCAGCTATCGTGGCGAGCCGACCCGTCTGGTGATCGGCGACCGCAACGTGATCCGTGAGTCGGTGACCCTCAGCCGCGGAACCGCCAAGGGACTGGGCGAGACGGTGATCGGCCATGACAACCTGATCATGGCCTACGTGCACATCGCCCATGACTGCACCATCGGCAGCGAGATCATCTTCTCCAATGCCACCTCGCTGGCCGGCCACGTGGAGATCCACGACAAGGCCACTCTGGGCGGCTTTACCCTGGTGCACCAGTTCTGCCGCGTCGGGACCTTCGCGTTCACCAGCATGGGCTCGGCGCTCAACCGTGACCTGCCGCCGTACTGCCTGGCCAGCGGCAACTACGCGCGGCTGATCGGCATCAACAAGGTGGGGCTGCGCCGCAATGGTTTCAGCGACGTGGCGATCCAGGGGCTGCATCGGGTGTTCATCCGCGGCATGCGCGGACGCGCCGGGCGCGAATCCCATCTCGACGCGATGCTGGCGGAGACCGATATCCCCGAGGTGCGCGACCTGATCCACTTCGTCCAGGGATCGCGGCGCGGCATCCTGCGGGGTGGCCGCCAGCACTGATCGCGGTTTTCGCGCGTAAGCGCGCTCCTGCGGGGGTACCGCATGGGGCGCACGGGGCATTTGTCGGGTTCCGGCATGCAGGGGCGGCCCTGGTCGCGAACCAGGGGCAAACGCGCCGAGCCCGCACGGGGCGTCAGTCGGCGGGCAGCAGGTGTCCGTGCTCCAGCATCTCGGCGGCCGCCGCGGCCACGCGGCGATCGGCGCCGCCGTCGCCCAGTCTTTCCCGTACCCGTGACAGGCGCTCGCGCATCGCCTCCAGGCGTTGCGGTTCCCGCAGCAGGGCGTCGGCGTCGTCGGTGAGACGTTGCGGGTTCGCGTCGTGCTGCAGGTATTCGGGGACGACCCCTTCCTCGGCGACGATGTTGACCAGCGCGATGTGCTCCAGGTGCACCAGGCGGCGGAACACGAAATGCGACAGCGCGCCCATGCGGTAGAACACCAGCATCGGGGCGCGCAGCAGGCCGGCCTCCAGGGTGGCGGTGCCGGAGGCGGTCAGCAGCAGATCGGCGCCGGCCATCACCGCGTGGGTCCCGTCCTCGCCCTCGACGTAGTCCAGTGGCGGCTCGCCGGCGCTCGCGTCGTGCCCGGCGGGCGGCGGGGCCAGCTCGGCCAGGCGCTCGGCGGTGACCCCGGGGGCGAGACCCACCGCGAAGCGCAGATCCGGGTGCCGGTGGTGCAGGCGGCGGGCGGTTTCCAGCAGCAGGGGCCAGTGGCGCTTGAGCTCGCCGCCGCGACTGCCCGGCAGCAGGCCGATGATCCGGGTATCCGGCGCGACGCCCAGGCGTTCGCGCAGGGGTGGTTCCGGCGCCTGCACGTGGTCAACGAGCGGGTTGCCGACGTAGCGTACCGGCACGCCGGCGCGTTCGTAGATGGCGGTCTCGAACGGGAACAGCACGGCCATGGCATCCACGTACCGGCGGATGCGCCGGATACGGCCACTGCGCCATGCCCACAGCTGCGGACTCACGTAGAACAGTACCGGGATGCCCAGGCGTTTGGCATGCGCGGCCAGACGCAGGTTGAATTCGACGTAGTCGACCAGCACCAGCAGCGCGGGGCGGGTGGTCTCGAGGTGGTCGCACATGCGGCGGAACAGCCGTCGCAGGCGGGGGTAGTTGACCAGCACGTCGACCAGCCCGACCACCGCCAGTTCTTCCACGTCGATGCGGGTATCGACGCCGGCGGCGCGCATGCGTTCACCGCCCATCCCGGAGAAACGCAGGTCGTCGGCGTGGCCGGCAAGTTCCCGCACCAGTCCCGCCCCCAGGGCGTCGCCGGAGGTCTCCCCGGCGCAGACGACGACCTCGCGGGTCATGCCAGTGTGCGGCGGATCCGCTCGACGATGCGATCGACCTGGGCGTCTTCCAGCTCGGGGAAGATCGGCAGGGACAGGCAGCGCGCGGCCACCGATTCGGTTACCGGCAGGGATTCAGGCTCGCCGTCGGGTTCTGCGAACGCCTTCTGCTGGTGCAGCGGCACCGGGTAGTAGATCGCGTTGGCGATGCCGTCCTCGGTGAGTGCGCTCATCAGCGCCTCGCGGTGATCGGTCAGCAGGGTGTACTGGTGGTATACGTGGACGCCGATCCCGTCCTCGTGCGGGGTCTCCAGCGGCAGGTCCTTCAGCCCCTCGCTGTAGCGCGCAGCCACGCGCCGGCGCTCGGCGTTGTAGTGGTCGATGTGCGGCAGCTTGCAGCGCAGGATCGCCGCCTGCATCTCGTCCAGGCGCGAGTTGTAGCCGATCTCGTCGTGGTAATAGCGGACGCTGGAGCCGTGGTTGCGCAGGCGGCGCAGGGCCTCGGCCGAGGACGGACAGGAGGTGGTCACCAGCCCGCCGTCGCCGAAGGCGCCGAGGTTCTTGCTGGGGAAGAAGCTGAACGCCCCGAACGCGGTGGTGGAGCCGGTCTGCGCGCCGTCGATGCTGGCGCCGAAGGACTGCGCGCAGTCCTCGATGACCAGCAGCTGGTGGCGCTCGGCGATCTCGCGGATGCGCGGCAGGTCGGCCGGCTGGCCGAACAGATGCACCGGCAGCACGGCCCGGGTCCGCGGGCTGATCGCCGCCTCGATCTGCTCCGGGTCCAGATTGAAGGTCCGCGGGTCGATGTCGATGAACACCGGCTCGGCGCCCAGGTAGCGGATGGCCTCGGCGGTCGCGATGAAGGTGAACGGCGTGGTGATGATCTCGTCACCGGGCCCGACGCCCGCGGCATGCAGCGCCAGTTGCAGGGCGTCGGTGCCGGAGGCGCAGGTGATGGCGTGTTCCACGCCGAGGTAGTCGGCCAGCTCCTCTTCCAGTGCCTGGACGTTGGGCCCGAGGATGAAACGGGCGCCGGTGAGGACTTCCTGCAGGGCGGCATCGATCTCGGTGCGCAGCGTCTGGTACTGACGCTGCAGGTCGACCATGGGAATCACGGGCGGGCTCCTGTTGCGGATTCGATTGCGGAGTGCGGGCCGTCGGCGCGGCCCATCACGTTGAGATTGGCCTGCACCAGTTCGGTGATGCGGCTGGCGGTCTCCAGCGCGCGCTGTCCGTCGCGGCCGCTGACCAGGACCGGGGCGTCGCCGCGCGCGGCGGCCACGAACGCGCGGATCTCGGCGAGCAGGGCATCGGCCTCATCGAACACGCGCTCGTCGCGGTGGATCTCGGGCGCCCCGGTCTCGGGATCGACGTCACCCAGGTGGTTGAACGACAGGATGCGGTTCTGGAAGTCCACCGAGGCGTAGGCATGCGACTGGAAGATGCGCATGCGCCGTTCGGATTTGGTGCTGATACGGCTGGAGGTGACGTTGGCCACGCAGCCGTCCTCGAACTCCAGGCGCGCATTGGCGATGTCGATGTCGCCGGTCAGGACCCGGGCGCCGGAAGCGCGGATCTCGGCCAGCGGCGAGTCGACCAGGGCCAGGATGATGTCGATGTCGTGGATCATCAGGTCCAGCACCACCGAGACGTCGGTGGCGCGCGGCTTGTACGGCGCCAGTCGGTGCGACTCGATGAAGCGCGGGTGCAGCGGATTCTCGGTCAGCTGGCGCAGGGCCGCGTTGAAGCGTTCCAGATGCCCGACCTGCAGTACCACGCCGCGTTCTTCGGCCAGCTGGTTGAGGGCCTCGGCCTCGTCCAGTGTCGCGGTCACGGGCTTCTCCACCAGCACGTGGCAGCCGGCCTCGATGAAGTCGCGGGCGATCGCGTAGTGCAGGGTGGTGGGCGCGGCGATGGAGACCGCGTCCACCCGGCCGATCAGGGCGCGGTGGTCGGTCTCGGCCGCACAGCCGTGCTCGGCGGCGACACGGCGGGCGGTTTCGGGGTCGGCATCGGCCACCGCCACCAGTTCGGTGTCGGGCAGTGCCGCGTATTTGGCCGCATGCCAGCGGCCGAGATGGCCAACACCGACGGCGGCGCAGCGCAGGGGATTCTGGGACATGGTCGGGATGCTCGGTCCGGAGGGGGCTGTGCTAGGATTTCGGCGCCATTGTAACGGATCCCCCGGATGGCGTGCGGGGCATCGTCCGGGAACACTGCGTGCGGACATCGGGAGCGGCTTCATGAGCGGTAAGACAGGCGGGGCAGACGGGGTCGCGGGCGTCGACGAGGTGGGTCGCGGGCCGCTGGCCGGGCCGGTGGTGGCCGCGGCGGTGATCCTGCCGGAAGGCTTCGATGCCCCCGGTCTGACCGATTCCAAGAAACTGACGGCGCGCCGCCGCGAGGCCCTGGACGAGCAGATCCGCGACGGTGCCCTGGCGTGGGCCCTGGGGCGCGCCGAGGCGGCCGAGATTGATCGTCTGAACATCCATCGCGCGACCCTGCTGGCGATGCAACGGGCGGTGCAGGCCCTGGATCCGGCCCCGACGCACCTGCTGGTGGACGGGCGCTTTACACCGGAGGGCCCGTGGACCGCCGAGGCCCGGGTGGGCGGTGATGGCAGCGTGGCCGCGATCAGCGCCGCTTCGGTGATCGCCAAGGTGGCGCGCGATCGCGAGTTGCGCGCGCTGCACGAGCAATGGCCGGAATACGGCTTCGACCGCCATGCCGGCTACCCGACCGCCGCGCACCGCGCGGCCCTGGAACGCCACGGGCCGTGTCCCGCGCATCGGCGCAGCTTCGGCCCGGTGGCGCGCGCGCTGGCGGCTGCCGCGCAACCGGCTGCGGAAGAACGGGGGCACGCGTGACCGACTCCCCCGCCACGATCGCCGACGCCGGGCTGCAGGATCCGCTGCAGGATCCGGGGTTCGTGCACCTGCGGGTGCACTCGGAATATTCCCTGATCGATGGGCTGGTGCGCCTGAAGCCGCTGGTACAGACCGTGGCCGCGGCCGGGATGCCGGCGGTGGCGGTCACCGATCACTGCAACCTGTTCGGGCTGGTGAAGTTCTACAAGGCGGCGATCGGCGCCGGCGTGCAGCCGATCGTGGGCGCGGACGTACTGGTGCGCGACGCGCGTGCCGACGGCACTCCGGCGCGCATGACCCTGCTGGCGCAGAACGATGCCGGCTATCGCAACCTGACCCGGCTGATCTCGCGCGCCTGGCAGGAGGGTCAGGAGAAGGGCGTGCCGCGGATCGACTGCGCCTGGCTCGACGGCGGCGCGGCGGAGGGGCTGATCGCCCTGTCCGGGACCATCGACGGGCTGTTCGTCAGTGGCAGCGGGGTCGCGCAGGCCCTTGCCGAGCCCGTGCTGCAGCCGTGGCTGGAGCGTTTCCCCGGGCGCTTCTATCTGGAGCTCACGCGCACCGGGCGGCCGGGCGAGGAGGCCTGGATCGAGGCCGCGATCGGCGCGGCCGAGAGCCACGGACTGCCGGTGGTCGCCACCAACGACGTGCGTTTTCTCAGCGGCGAGGACTTCGAGGCCCACGAGGCGCGGGTGTGCATCCACGACGGCCACACCCTGGACGACGCGCGCCGGCCGCGGCGCTACTCCGAGCAGCAGTACCTGCGCACGCCGGAGGAGATGGCCGCGCTGTTCGAGGACATCCCCGAGGCCCTGGCCAACAG
This sequence comes from Thioalkalivibrio sp. ALE19, assembly GCF_000428605.1. NCBI lineage: Bacteria > Pseudomonadati > Pseudomonadota > Gammaproteobacteria > Chromatiales > Ectothiorhodospiraceae > Thioalkalivibrio > Thioalkalivibrio sp. ALE19. The sequence goes on along the minus strand of NZ_AUAG01000028.1, from coordinate 28,955 downwards.
CGTGGCCATCGCCCGGCGCTGCAGCGTGCGCCTGACGCTCGGGGAATCGGTGCTGCCGGATTTCCCGGTGCCGGAAGGGCGCACGGTGGAGCAGCATCTGCGCGAGATCTCCGATCAGGGGCTGCGCGCACGCCTGGAGCGCTTCCAGTTCGCCGACACCGCGGACTACGAGGCGCGGCTGACGCGCGAGCTGGACGTGATCTGCCAGATGGGCTTCCCCGGCTACTTCCTGATCGTGGCCGACTTCATCCAGTGGGCGAAGGACAACGGGATCCCGGTGGGGCCGGGGCGCGGTTCCGGTGCCGGCTCGCTGGTGGCCTACGTGCTGGGAATTACCGACCTGGATCCATTGCGTTACGAGCTCCTGTTCGAGCGGTTTCTCAATCCCGAACGGGTCTCCATGCCCGACTTCGACGTCGACTTCTGCATGGAGAAGCGCGACGACGTGATCGAATACGTCGCCGAGCGCTACGGCCGTGACAAGGTCTCGCAGATCATCACCCACGGCACCATGGCGGCCAAGGCGGTGGTACGCGACGTCGGGCGCGTGCTGGGGCACGGCTACGGCTTCGTCGACCGCATCGCCAAGCTGATCCCGTTCGAGCTGGGCATGACCCTGGAGAAGGCCCTGACCGAGAGCGAGGACCTCAAGGCGCAGTACGACGAGGACGAGGAGGTCCGCGCGATCATCGATCTGGCGATGAAACTGGAAGGACTGACCCGCAACGCCGGCAAGCACGCCGGCGGGGTGGTGATCGCGCCGTCGGCGCTGACCGACTTCTCTCCGCTGTACTGCGAAGATGACGGCGGCTCGCTGGTGACCCATTTCGACAAGGACGATGTCGAGGCGGTGGGCCTGGTCAAGTTCGACTTTCTCGGGCTGCGCACGCTGACCATCATCGACTGGGCGGTGCAGAACCTGAAGCGCATGGATCCGGAGATCGAGATCGATCTGGAGGGCGTGCCGCTGGACGACCCGGAGACCTTCCGTCTTCTGAAAGGCTATCAGACCACCGCGGTGTTCCAGCTGGAATCCGGTGGCATGAAGGACCTGATCCGGCGTCTGCAGCCGGACAGCTTCGAGGACATCATCGCGCTGGTGGCGCTGTACCGCCCGGGGCCGCTGCAGTCGGGGATGGTGGACGACTTCATCGACCGCAAGCACGGACGCTCCGAGGTGGAATACCCGCACCCGGATCTGGAGCCGGTGCTCAAGCCGACCTATGGCGTGATCCTGTACCAGGAGCAGGTGATGCAGATCGCCCAGGTGCTGGCCGGCTACACCCTGGGCGGTGCGGACCTGCTGCGCCGCGCGATGGGCAAGAAGAAGCCCGAGGAGATGGCCAAGCAGCGCGAGATCTTCGTCAATGGCGCGGTGGAACGCGGGGTGGAGGAGCACACCGCGACCTATATCTTCGACCTGGTGGAGAAGTTCGCCGGCTACGGCTTCAACAAGTCGCACTCCGCGGCCTATGCCCTGGTGGCCTATCAGACCGCCTGGCTCAAGGCGCATTATCCGGCGCCGTTCATGGCGGCGGTGCTGTCCGCGGACATGGACAACACCGACAAGGTGGTCGGCCTGATCGAGGAATGCCGCAGCATGGAGCTGGCGGTGCTGCCGCCGGACGTGAACCAGTCGGACTACCGCTTTACCGTGCAGGACGCGCGCACGGTGGTGTACGGGCTGGGGGCGATCAAGGGGGTCGGCGAGTCGGCGATCGAGACCCTGCTGAAGGCCCGCAACGAGGGCGGGCCGTTCCACGGGCTGGTGGACCTGTGCCAGCGGGTGGATCTGGGCAAGCTCAACAAGCGGGTGCTGGAGACCCTGGTGCGGGCCGGTGCGCTGGATTCCCTCGGCGCCAACCGCGCGACCCTGCTGGCCGATATCCCCACCGCGGTGGCCGCGGCGGAACAGACCGAACGCAACGCCAGCCTGGGCGTGGTGGATCTGTTCGGCGATCCGGCGGCCGCGGTGGTGCCGGAGAGCGAGACGCAGCCGGAGATGGAGGACGATGACCGGCTGCGGGGGGAGAAGGAGACCCTCGGGTTGTATCTCACCGGGCATCCGGTGGAGCGTTATCGCGAGGAGCTGCGCGAACTGACCCGGACCAGTCTGGCTGAACTGGAGGCGAAGCTGGAACAGCGCCCCGACGAGGGCGAGAACCGCGGGCGCGGGCGCCAGGAGACCGTGCGCATCGCCGGGCTGGTGGTGGGCGTGAGGGTGCGCAACACCAACAGCGGGCGCATGGGCGTGGCGACCCTGGACGACCGCAGCGGGCGCGCCGAGCTGGTGCTGTTCAACGACGATTTCAACCAGTACCGCGACCGGCTCGAGCCGGACACCCTGCTGGTGGCCGAGGGTACGGTGACCCTGGACGACTACGCCGGCGGGGTGCGCATGCGCGCGCGCCGGGTCCTGACCCTGGACGAGGCGCGCGTGCAATGGGCCCAGGCGCTGTGTCTGGACCTGCGCGAGGTCCGGCCGGAGCAGATCGCCGGGCTGCACGGCCTGCTGCAGGAGCACCGGCCGGCCGGGCGCGGCAACGGCAATGGCGGGACTCCGGAGGCGGACGAAGAGGGTGCCCCGCCCGGCTGCCCGCTGCGCCTGCGCTATCGCCGCGACGGCATGGAGGCGGAACTGAAGGTGCCGCAGGACTGGCGCATCCTGCCGAACGAGGCCCTGCTGCGCGGCATCCAGCAGACCCTGGGTCCGTCCTGCGAGGCGCGGCTGCTCTACCAGCGGGGCTAGGCCCGGCCGGCGGGGCCCGCTGCCGGCCAGCGTAGATCGCGCCGATTCGTTACACTCGCCACCCCGAACGTGACTGACTGGAATCCTTGCATGAACCCGGAATTTCTCGACTTCGAACAGCCGATCGCCGAACTGGAGGCCCGCATCCGCGACCTGCAGTACGTGAGCGACGACACCGAGGTCAATATCCAGGAAGAGGTCCAGCGGCTGCAGGACAAGTGCCAGTCGCTGACCGAAAGCATCTTCGCCAAGCTCACGCCCTGGCAGATCGCCCAGCTGTCACGTCATCCCCGCCGTCCGTATCTGCTCGACTACATCCCGGCGCTGTTCGAGGAATTCGAGGAACTGCACGGCGACCGCGCCTATGCCGATGATCCCGCGATCGTCGGCGGCATGGCCCGCTTCGACGGGCGGCCGGTGATGATCATCGGCCACCAGAAGGGCCGCCAGACCCGCGACAAGGTGCAGCGCAATTTCGGCATGCCGCGTCCGGAGGGCTATCGCAAGGCCCTGCGCCTGATGGAGATGGCCGAGCGCTTCCGCATGCCGGTGTTCACCTTCATCGACACCCCGGGCGCCTACCCCGGCGTGGGGGCCGAGGAGCGGGGCCAGAGCGAGGCGATCGCGCGCAACCTGCGGGTGATGGCGCGGCTGGACACTCCGATCATCGCCACGGTGATCGGCGAGGGCGGCTCCGGCGGTGCGCTGGCGATCGGCGTGGGCGACGCGACGCTCATGCTGCAGTACTCGACCTATTCGGTGATCTCGCCGGAAGGCTGCGCCTCCATCCTGTGGAAGAGTTCGGAAAAGGCCTCCGAGGCCGCCGAGGCGCTGGGGATCACCTCCGGGCGGCTGAAGGACCTGGGGCTGATCGACCGGGTGATTGACGAACCGCTGGGCGGCGCCCACCGCGATCCGGAGACCATGACCGAGCATCTGCGTACGGCGCTGGCCGAGACCCTGGGCGGGCTGGAGCGGCTGGACCCGGGCAAGCGCCTGGAGCGGCGTTACCGCCGGCTGATGGACTACGGTGCCTTCCAGGAAGCCGGCGCCTGATCCCGTCGACGTCGCGCTGCGGCGGTTCCTCGAGGAGTGTCCCGCGGGCGGCCCGCTGCGCGTCGCCTTCAGCGGCGGTCGCGATTCCAGCCTCCTGCTGCATGCCCTGACTGCGACCTGTCGAGTTGTCGGGCATCCCGATCCCGAAGTCTGGCACGTGGACCACGGGCTGCACGCGCAGTCCGCGGCCCAGGCGGAACACTGTCGTGCGGTGGCGCATTCGCTGGGTCTGCATTTCGAGCACCGCGCGGTCGGTCCCCTCGAGACCCGCGCGGACGGGGTGGAGGCCGCGGCCCGGCACGCCCGCTATGCGCTGCTGCGCGAGGGCCTGGGGCCGACCGGGGTGGTGGTCACCGCGCATCATGCCGGGGACCAGGCCGAGACCTTCCTGCTCGCGGCCCTGCGCGGCAGCGGTCCGCTCGGCCTGCGTGGCATGCCCCCGTGGCGCCGCGAAGGCGAGGGCTGGCTGGCGCGCCCGCTGCTGGACGTGGCGGATGCAGCCGTGGCGACGCGGGCGCGGCGCGAGGGGCTGACCTGGATGGAGGACCCCACCAACGCCGATCCGGGGTTCGACCGCAACTTCCTGCGCCGCGAGATCCTGCCCCGGCTCAATGAACGGTTTGCTGCGTCGGCCGGGCTGGCGCGGGCCGCGCGCTGGCAGGCCGGGGTGGCCGACGGGGAGGACGCCGTTCTCGCGCGCCATCTGGCGGGCGCCGGGGCCGGTGAGTGCCTGCCGCTGTCCGTCCTGCGGCCGCTGGAACCGGGGCGCCGGAGCGCCCTTTTGCGGCACTGGATCCGGGAACACGGCCTGCGCCCGCCGGGCCACCGGCGGCTGGCGGAATTCCTGCGTCAGGCGCTGGCGGCTGGCGAAGATCGCCAGCCGCGGCTGGACTGGAACGAGGGGTGCCTGCGGCGCTACCGCGATGCGCTGTATCTGGATCCGCCGGAGACGGAGCCCGCGTCGCCCATCCCGTGGCCGGCCGGCCAGCAGCGGCTGCGTCTGCCCGATGGTCGGGTGCTGACGCGCGAGCATCCGGCGTTCGCCGATCCGCTGCTGGCCGGGGCGGTGGAGGTGGTGTTCCGGCAGGGTGGTGAACGGGTGCCGGCGGGCGGCCGGCACCGGCGGCTGAAGTCGCTGATGCAGGAGCGCGGGATTCCGCCATGGCGGCGTGCGCGCATCCCGCTGCTGCGCCCGCCGGGGGGCGAGGTGCGTGCCGTGCTGTGGCCGCGCGGACCGGATGACGGCGGCCCCCCGTGAGCTGCGTCGCAGGTTCGGGCCGAGGCGCCGCAGCCCCGCCATGACGGGCCCGCAGGCGCCCCGCGGGGCGCGTTCGCGATTGAGCGAAAACGGGGGGTCTGGTACCCTTTGCGGGCATTTTGACCCCCGTCGGTCCCGGCCAGGTTTCCCGCATGACGCGATTCGTGTTTATCACCGGAGGCGTGGTTTCGTCTCTGGGCAAAGGTATTGCATCCGCCTCTCTGGGGGCGATCCTCGAGGCGCGTGGCCTGAAGGTCACGCTGATGAAGCTGGACCCCTACATCAACGTCGATCCGGGGACCATGAGTCCGTTCCAGCATGGCGAGGTGTTCGTTACCCATGACGGGGCCGAGACCGACCTGGATCTCGGGCACTACGAGCGCTTCGTGCGCATCCGCACCTCGCGGCACAACAATTTCACCACCGGCCAGATCTACGAGAACGTCATCCGCAAGGAACGTCGCGGCGACTATCTGGGCGGCACGGTGCAGGTCATTCCGCACATCACCGACGAGATCAAGCGCTCGATCCGCGAAGGGGCGGATGACGCCGATATCGCACTGATCGAGATCGGCGGCACGGTAGGCGACATCGAGTCCCTGCCGTTCCTCGAGGCGATCCGCCAGATGGGCGTGGAGCTGGGGCGCGACAACGCGCTGTTCATGCACCTGACCCTGGTCCCCTATATCGACGCCGCCGGCGAGATCAAGACCAAGCCGACCCAGCATTCGGTCAAGGAACTGCGTTCCATCGGCATCCAGCCGGACATCCTGCTGTGCCGCTCGAGTCAGGCGATCCCCGAAGGGGAACGGCGCAAGATGGCGCTGTTCACCAACGTCGAGGAAAAGGCGGTCATCTCTGCGGTGGACGTCGACAACATCTACAAGATCCCGCTGTGGCTGCATTCGCAGAAGCTCGACGAGATCGTGCTGCGCAAGCTGCACATCGAGGATCTGCCGGTCGCCGACCTGTCCGACTGGAAGCACGTGGTCAACGCCATGGAGTTCCCCGAGTCGGAGGTTACGGTCGGCATGGTCGGCAAGTACGTCGAGCTGACCGAGTCGTACAAGTCGGTCAACGAGGCCCTGACCCATGCGGGCATCGAGGTCGGCACCCGGGTGCGCATCCGCTACCTGGATTCGGAAAAGCTGGAGGGCGACACCCCCGAGGCACGCGCGGAGCTTGAAGGGCTGGATGCGATCCTGGTGCCGGGCGGCTTCGGCGAACGCGGCGTCGAGGGCAAGATCGAGGCGGTACGCCATGCGCGCGAGGAGGGCATCCCGTATCTGGGCATCTGCCTCGGCATGCAGGTGGCGGTGATCGAATACGCCCGCAACGTGGCCGGCCTCAACGGGGCACATTCCACCGAGTTCGCGCCCGATACTCCGCATCCGGTGATCGCGCTGATCACCGAATGGCAGGACCGCGAGGGGCGGATCGAACATCGCGATGCCGAAAGCGATCTGGGCGGCACCATGCGCCTGGGTGCGCAGACCGCCTGCCTGACCGAGGGCTCGCGCATCGCCGCGGCCTACGGCACCAGTCGCATCGAGGAGCGCCACCGCCACCGTTACGAATTCAACAACGCCTACCGCGCGCGTCTGGAGCAGGCCGGGCTGGTGATCTCCGGGCTGTCCGAGTCCGGGGAACTGGTGGAGGCGGTGGAGCTTCCGGAACATCCGTGGTTCGTCGGCTGTCAGTTCCACCCCGAGTTCACCTCCACGCCGCGCGACGGACACCCGCTGTTCGCCGGCTTCGTCCGTGCGGCGCGGGACTACCAGAACGAGCGCGCGCCGGATGTGGGCGCGGCGCTGACCGATTGACGGGAGGCAGGTTGATGGAACTGTGCGGTTTCTCCGTGGGCCTGGACCGGCCGTTCTTCCTGATCGCCGGTCCCTGCGTGATCGAATCGGAGGCCATGGCCGAGGAAACCGCGGGGCAGCTCGCCGAGCTCACGCGCGAGCTGGGGATTCCGTTCATCTACAAGTCGTCCTTCGACAAGGCCAACCGGTCCTCCACCCGCAGCTATCGCGGCCCGGGCATGGAGGAGGGGCTGCGTATCCTCGAATCGGTGCGCGAGCGCATGGGCGTGCCGGTGCTGACCGACGTGCACGAGGACACCCCGCTGGCGGAGGTTGCCGCGGTGGTGGACGTGCTGCAGACCCCGGCGTTTTTGTGCCGCCAGACCAATTTCATCCAGAACGTGGCCCGTCAGGGGCTCCCGGTGAACATCAAGAAGGGCCAGTTCATGGCCCCCTGGGACATGGGCAACGTGGTGGACAAGGCGCGCGAGGCCGGCAACGAGTCGGTGATGGTCTGCGAGCGCGGGGTGTCCTTCGGCTACAACACCCTGATCTCCGACATGCGCGGCCTGGCCGACATGCGCCGCACCGGCGCCCCGGTGGTGTTCGACGCCACCCACTCGGTGCAGCAGCCGGGCGGGCAGGGTGCCAGCTCCGGCGGGCAGCGCGAATACGTGCCGGTGCTGGCCCGTGCGGCCGTGGCCAGCGGTATCTCCGGGCTGTTCATGGAGACCCACCCCGATCCTGCGAACGCGCTGTCGGATGGCCCCAATGCCTGGCCGCTGCCGCGCATGCGCGAGCTGCTGGAAACCCTGAAGGCGCTGGACGAGGCGACCAAGTCGCGTCCGCTGGCGGAAGCCGAATACGGCCTGGGCTGACCCCGGGACGACCCCCGGGGGCGGCCGGCCCCGAATCGAACGAGTCAAGGAGAGAGTACGAGCATGTCCCAGATTGCCGAGATCCACGCGCGCGAGATCATTGATTCCCGCGGCAACCCGACGGTGGAAGCCGACGTCGTCCTGGCCTCCGGTGCGACCGGGCGGGCGTCGGTGCCGTCGGGGGCTTCCACCGGGGCGCGCGAGGCCCTGGAACTGCGCGACGCCGCGGCCCGCTACGGCGGCAAGGGCGTGGAGAAGGCGGTGGGCCATGTGAACGGCGAGATCCGCGACGCCCTGCGCGGCATGGAGGCTGACCAGACCGCGGTCGACCAGCGCATGCTGGAGCTGGACGGCACCGAGAACAAGTCGCGCCTGGGCGCCAACGCTCTGCTGGCGGTGTCCATGGCCGTGGCCCATGCCCGCGCAGCCGATGCCGAGCGCCCGCTGTTCGAGACGGTCGGCGGGCCGGATGCGCATCTGCTGCCGGTGCCGATGATGAACATCGTCAACGGCGGTGAGCATGCCGACAACAGCGTCGACATGCAGGAGTTCATGATCCTGCCGGTGGGCGCCCCCAGCGTGCGCGAAGCGGTGCGCTACGGCGCCGAGGTCTTTCACGCGCTGAAGAAGGTGCTCAACCAGCGCGGTCTGGGCACCGGCGTGGGCGACGAGGGCGGGTTCGCGCCCAACCTGGAGTCCAACTCGGCGGCGGTGGAGACCATCCTCGAAGCGATCCATCAGGCCGGGTTCAAGGCCGGGCGCGACATCTGGCTGGGCCTCGACTGCGCCGCCTCCGAGTTCTACCGCGATGGCCGCTACCACCTGGATTCCGAGGGCAAGTCGTTCAATGCCGAGGAATTCTGTGACTACCTCGCGCACTGGGTCGATCAGTACCCCATCCTCAGCATCGAGGACGGGCTGGCCGAAGACGACTGGGAGGGGTGGAAGATCCTGACCGAACGTCTGGGTGAGCGCGTGCAGCTGGTGGGCGACGATCTGTTCGTGACCAACACGCAGATCCTGCGCGAGGGCATCGACCGCGGCGTGGCCAACTCCATCCTGATCAAGCTGAATCAGATCGGCACCGTGACCGAGACCCTGCAGGCCATCGAGATGGCGCGCGACGCGGGTTACACCTCGGTGATCTCGCACCGTTCGGGCGAGACCGAGGACGTGACCATCGCCGATCTGGCGGTGGCCACCGGCGCGGGGCAGATCAAGACCGGCTCGCTGTCGCGCTCCGATCGCGTGGCCAAGTACAACCAGCTCATGCGGATCGAGGAGCATCTCGGCGGGCAGGCCCGCTACCCGGGCATGGACGCCTTCCGGGTCCGGCCCTGACTCCGGGGAACCGGGGTGTCCCGGCCGGAGGCCTGAGCGATGCGCTGGCTGCTGCCGGGCGGTCTGTTGCTGCTCGTGCTGGCGCTGCAGTGGCCGTTGTGGTTCGGCGAGGGCGGCTGGCCGGATGTCCGCGAACTGCGCAGCGAGACCGCCATGCAGGAAGCGGAAAACCAGCGCCTGCGTGAACGCAACCGGGCGCTGGAGGCCGAGGTCCGCGATCTGCGCGAGGGCTCCGCGGCGGTGGAAGAACGCGCCCGGCGTGACCTGGGCATGATTCGCGAGGACGAGACCTTTTTCTTCATCGTGGACGAAGAAGACGAAGTGCCGGGCGAAGTCCCGGGGTTGATGCCCGAAGACGCCTCCGCCGGCGTTGCCCCGGAGCCTGCCGAGGAGGACACGACGATCGTGGAGGATCCGTTCGATGAGTGATGCCGGCGCCCCCGAGGGTTCGGGCGTCTTCTGGGCCCTGATTCCGGCGGCCGGCATTGGCCGCCGCATGGGGACGGATCGTCCCAAGCAGTTCCTTTCCCTGGGGCCGCGCAGCGTGCTGGCCCACACCCTGTCGATCTTTCTGGAGCATCCGCGGATTCGCGGCGTGATCCTGGTGCTGGGTCCGGACGTGGATCCGGACGCGCTCGACCTGCCGCTGGCCGGCGGGCGGCTGTTCCGCGTGGCCGGCGGTGACGAGCGGGCCGACTCCGTGCAGAACGGCCTGGATTTCCTCGAGGAACGCGCCGGTCCCGAGGACTGGGTGCTGGTGCACGATGCCGCGCGCCCGTGCCTGCCGCCGGACGATCTCGATCGCATGCTGGACGAGCTGCGCGACGATCCCGTGGGGGGAGTGCTGGCGGCCCCGTCCACCGATACCATCAAGTGGGCGGACGCCGACGGTCGGGTGGAATCCACGCTCGATCGCGAGCGGGTGTGGCGGGCCCTGACCCCGCAGATGTTCCGCCTGGGTACGCTGCGTGACGCCAACGCCCGCGCGCGTGCCGCCGGACACCCGGTGACCGACGAGGCCAGCGCGATCGAATGGGCGGGACTGCGGCCGCGGCTGGTGGAGGGCTCGCTGATGAACATCAAGATCACCCGCGCCGAAGACCTCGAACTGGCCCGTCTATACTTGCTGGAACAGGGACGACTCGACGGGGGGTACCGGGGATGACAGCGATGCGTGTGGGCCAGGGTTTCGATGTACACGCCTATGAGGCGGGGGATCATGTGGTGGTCGGCGGGGTGCGGATCCCGTTCGACTACGGCGTGCGCGCGCATTCCGACGGCGACGTGCTGCTGCACGCGCTGTGCGACGCGCTGCTGGGGGCGGCCGGTCTGGGCGACATCGGGCGCCACTTTCCCGACAGTGATCCGGCGTTCTCCGGTGCCGACAGCCGCGACCTGCTCGAAGAGACCCTGCGCCGGGTGCGCGAGGCGGGCTGGGTGCCGGTGAACATCGACGCCACCATCATCGCCCAGCGTCCGCGCATGGGCCCGCACGTGGACACCATGCGCGCCAACATCGCCGCGGATACCGGTTTGCCGGCGGACGCGGTCAACGTGAAGGCCACCACTACCGAGCGGCTGGGCTATACCGGCCGCGAGGAGGGCCTCGCCGCGCAGACCGTGGTGCTGCTGAAGACCCCGGGAGACGGGGAGGTCGCATGAGCGACGGCGTGGTGCGCGGGGTGCACCACGTGAGCGTGGTGGTGTCGGATCCGGAGCGTGCGGCCACGTTCTACGGCGATCTGCTCGGACTGGCGCCGTTGCCGCGTCCCGATCTCGGGTTCCCCGGGCGCTGGTTCGATCTGGGTGACGGGCGCGCCCTGCATCTGCTGGGGGTGCCCAACCCGGACCCGGTGGAGCGCGGGGTCGCCGGTGGCCGCGACCGCCATCTGGCCCTGGTGGTGGACGGCCTGGAGGCCCTGCTGGGCCGCCTGGAGGCGGCGGGCTTCCCCGCGCAGCGCAGCCGTTCCGGGCGCCCCGCGGCCTTCGTGCGCGATCCGGACGGGAACACCGTCGAATTCGTCGCAGCCGGCGAATGACGCTGTCCGCACCCGCATTCCCTCACCGCCGGTAGCGGGCATGAACTGGGACGACGCCGACACCCCGCGCCCCGCGGCCCGTAACCTGCGGGTCCTGATGCCGCTGCTCGCATTCCTGCGGCCGTACCGGCGGCGCATCGTGTTCGGGCTGGTGGCGCTGGTGGTGGGCTCGGGGGCGATCCTGGCCTTCGGCGGGGTGCTGCGCCTGCTGGTGGACGCCGGCCTGGGTCCCGAGGACCCCGCCGGGCTCAATCGCGCGCTGGTGCTGCTGCTGGTGGTGGTGACGGTGATGGCCATCGGGGTGGGGGCGCGAATCTATCTGGTGACCTGGCTGGGCGAGCGGGTGGTGGCGGACCTGCGCCGCGCGGTGTTCGCCAACGTGATCCGGCTGGATCCGGCGTTTTTCGAGCAGACCCGTACCGGCGAGGTGATCTCGCGCCTGACGGCCGACGCGACGCTGATCCAGACCGTGGTCGGCACCACCCTGACCATTGCCGCGCGCAACCTGCTGCTGATCGTCGGCGGGCTGGTCCTGATGTTCCTGTCCAGCCCGCCGCTGGCGGCCCTGCTGGTGGCCGGCCTGCCGGCGGTGGCCGTGCCGGTGTGGCTGCTCGGCCGTCGGGTGCGGCGGCTGTCGCGCCGGACCCAGGACCGGGTCGCGGACGTGGGCGCGCGCACCGACGAGACCCTGTACGCGATCGAGACGGTGCAGGCCCACGGTCAGGAAGACGCCGAACGCGGCCGGCATGCCTCGGCGGTGGAAGCCGCCTTCGGCATGGCCACGCGTCGGGCCGCCACCGGCGCACTGCTGGCCGCTGCGGTGATGCTCTTGATGTTCGGCCTGATCGCCGGGGTCCTCTGGATCGGTGGCCACCGCGTACTGGACGGGGTGATGACCCCGGGCGAGCTGGCCGCGTTCCTGTTCTACGCGGCCCTGGTGGCGGGGTCGATCGCCGCGCTCAGCGAGGTGACCAACGAACTGCTGCGGGCGGCCGGGGCCGCGGAGCGCCTGCTGGAGCTCGCGGAGGTCCGTTCCGGCCCGCCCTGGCCACGGCACCCCGAAGACCTGACGGAACCGGTACGCGGCGAGATCGCACTGGAGGGCGTGGTCTTCGCCTATCCGACGCGCCCGCATCCGCCGGCGCTCGACCGGGTCTCCCTGCGGGTGCGCCCGGGCGAATCGGTCGCGCTGGTGGGTCCCTCGGGTTCCGGCAAGTCGACCCTGTTCCGGCTGCTGCTGCGCTTTCATGACCCGGACGCCGGACGCGTCCTGTTCGACGGGCACGACCTGCGTGACCTGCGGCCGGATGAACTGCGCCGGCACATCGCGGTGGTGCCGCAGGAGCCGGTGCTGTTCTCCGGCACCGTGCGCGAAAACGTGGCCTACGGCGTGCCGGATGCATCCGACGCGGCGCTGCAGGCGGCCGCGGAGGCGGCGCATGCGCGGGGGTTCATCGAGGCGCTGCCGGAGGGCTGGGACACCGCGCTGGGCGAGCGCGGCGTGCGCCTGTCGGGCGGTCAGCGGGCGCGTCTGGCGCTGGCCCGCGCCCTGCTGCGCGAGCCGGCCGTGCTGCTGCTGGACGAGGCCACCAGCGCGCTGGACGCCGAAAGCGAACGCGAGGTGCAGGCGGCGCTGGCCGGGGTGCGTGGTCGCTGCACGGTGCTGACCATCGCCCACCGGCTGGCCACCGTGCAGTCGGCGGACCGGATCGTGGTGCTCGACGGCGGACTCGTGGTGGGCGAGGGCACGCACGCCGAACTGATGGCGCAGGGCGGGCTGTATGCGCGGCTGGCGGCGCTGCAGTTTGCGGATGCGGACGCGCTCGCCTGAAACTCGGGGTGAGGGGGATCAAGCGGGAGGAGATCATGGCCAACGGATACATCCTCGCCCTGGACCAGGGCACCACCAGCTGCCGGGCGATCCTGTTCGATCTGGAGGGCGGCATCGCCGGGGTCGCGCAGAAGGAGTTCGCCCAGTCCTACCCGCACTCCGGCTGGGTGGAGCACGACGCGATGGAGATCTGGGGCACCCAGATCGGCGTGGCGCGCGAGGCGCTGGAGCGCAATGGCATCAAGCCCGCGCAGCTGGCGGCCATCGGCATCACCAACCAGCGCGAGACCACGCTGGTGTGGGATCGTCACAGCGGCCGCCCGATCCATCCGGCCATCGTGTGGCAGGACCGGCGCACCGCGGATCTCTGCGACCGCCTGCGCGACGAGGGTCTGGAAGGCCATATCCGCGCGACCACCGGGCTGCTGCCGGACGCCTATTTCTCCGGCACCAAGATCCGCTGGATCCTCGATCACGTGGACGGCGCGCGCGAGAAGGCCCGCAACGGCGACCTGCTGTTCGGCACCATGGACAGCTGGCTGGTGTGGAACCTGACGCGCGGCGAGCGCCATGTCACCGACGTGACCAACGCCTCGCGCACCATGCTGTTCGACATCCACCGCCTGCAGTGGGACGACACCCTGCTGGAAGCGCTGGACATCCCGCGCGGCATGCTGCCCGAGGTGGTGTCCTCCAGCGAGGTGCTGGGCCACACCGGCACGGAGATGTTCGGCGGCGCGCGGGTGCCGGTGGCCGGCATGGCCGGGGACCAGCACTCAGCCCTGTTCGGCCAGGCCTGTTTCGAGCCGGGCATGGCGAAGAACACCTACGGCACCGGCTGCTTCCTGCTGATGAACACCGGCACCCGCCCGGTGACCTCGGAGCACGGCCTGCTGACCACCATCGCCTGGGGCCTGGACGGGCAGGTGGAATACGCCCTGGAGGGCTCCATCTTCATCGCCGGTGCCGCCGTGCAGTGGCTGCGCGACGAGATGCACCTGATCGATACGGCCGAGGATTCGGAATACTACGCGGGCAAGGTGGCGGATGCCGGCGGGGTCTACGTGGTGCCGGCCTTCGCCGGGCTGGGGGCGCCGTACTGGGATCCGCATGCGCGCGGGGCGATCTTCGGTCTGACCCGGGGCACGCGCAAGGAGCACGTGACGCGTGCGACGCTGGATGCCCTGGCCTACCAGACCCGCGACGTGATCGAGGCGATGCAGGCCGATTCCGGTCTGGCGCTCAAGACCCTGCGCGTGGACGGCGGTGCGGTGGCCAACGAGCTGATGGTCCAGTTTCAGGCCGACCAGCTCGGGGTACGGGTGGAACGCCCGGCCATCACCGAGAGCACCGCACTGGGCGCCGCCGGCCTGGCCGGTCTGGCCACCGGCCTGTGGAGCCGCGATGACCTGCGCGCATTCAGCCGCATCGAGCGCGTGTTCGAACCGCAGCTGGACCCCACCACCCGCGACCGCCAGTACCATGGCTGGAAGGAAGCCGTGCGCCGCTGCATGAACTGGGAACGCGACGCGCGGGGGTAGGCCCGCGTCGCCATTTACGCGAGAGGTGTCCTATGAAGATCAAGGATCTGATTGATGAAGCCGAGGCACTCCCGGTTGAGGAGCGTGCGCTGGTGGTCGATTCGCTTATGCGCAGTCTCAATTCCCCCGAATCCCGGATCGATGAAAAATGGGCTTCGGTGGCGCAGGAGCGATTGAAGGGGTTTCGTTCCGGTGATGTGGAGGCCGTTCCCGGAGAAGAAGTGTTCGCGAAGATCCGGGGCGAGCAACCTCAATGAGCTTCCGCGATCGTTTCGCTTGCTTCTTCGGTCTGGTGACGCTCGAGACTGACCCCGAAACGCGCGATCCTCTGGCACCGATGGGGGGCGATCGGGTCCGGGCGCTGCCCCTGCTCGATCAGGCGATCGTCTGGAAGCAGTAGATATGCAGGCACTGGTGTTCTGGTGCTATTGTGTAGCAATGGAAAAGCCGGGAATACACCATGGCGCGACTGACCATTTCTCTCGATGATCAGGTTCATCAGGCATTGAAGGAGGCAGCGGCCCGACAGCGCCGCTCGATCGCCTCGATTGTGGAAGAGAGCCTGGTCTACCGGGGAATCAAGACCCATGTGGATGCCCGCGGCCTTGTTGATGCCGCTCGAAAGAAGGCGGGGCTCAGCGAAGAAGACGCTCTGGCCATTGCCGTTGATGAGACACGGAAAACCCGTCAACGGTGAACAACCGTACGTATATCGTCGACACCAATGTGGTGGTGGCCGGGCTCCTTTCGGCCGACGCCGAGTCACCGGTATGTCACATCCTCGACGACATGCTCGACGCGAGACTGCCGTTCCTGCTCTCTCCCGACCTTCTGGGGGAGTATCGTCGCGTCCTGCTGCGCCCCCGCCTGACCAGGCTCCACGGGCTGGAAGCCGGGACGATTGACGATCTGCTCGTCCACCTGACCGCGAATGCCATCTGGCGTGAACCGCCACCTTCTCCGTGCGCGGCACCGGATCCGGGAGATGCCCACCTCTGGGCGCTTCTGCATCTCCAGCCGCACACTGTTCTGATCACAGGTGACCGGTTGCTGCTGGACGATCCGCCAGCAGAGGGCAAGGTCATCACCGCCGGTGACTATGTCTCCATCGGCTGAATTCCAGCCCCACCCTTCGGCCCCGCTGTCAGTCGATGCTGGCGGGGCGGGCGGCGAGGCGGCCGGACTGGTAGTCGGAGATGGCCTGCTGGATCTCGGTGTCGGTGTTCATCACGAACGGGCCGTAGTGGGCGATGGGTTCTTCCAGCGGACGGCCCTTGAACAGCAGGACGCGGCTGTCCTGGCGGGCGATCAGATGGATCATGGTGTGGCCGTGCCAGACGCCCAGTTCGCCGGCGTTCAGGCCGGTGAGCGCGCCCTCGAAGACGTAGCCCAGCACGCGCTCGTCCAGCTGTACGGCCAGTGACAGGCGGTAACCGGCCGGCAGGGTGAGATCCGCCATGCCCGCGCCTTCGCCGATCTGGCCCAGCGGGCCCTCGGTGTCGCCGGCGCTGGTCTGCCAGGAGCCGGCCACGGCCTTGAAGTCCAGCGGGGCGTCTTCCTCCGGCAGGTGGCGCATGGCGTCGGTGCCGACGTCGCGATAGCGCGGGGGTTCCATCTTGCGCGCGGCCGGCAGGTTCACCCACAGCTGGAAGCCGTGCAGCCCTTCCGGCTCGGCATGCAGGGTCTCGGAATGGATCACGCCGCGGCCGGCGCTCATCCATTGCGCGCCGCCGGCCTGCACCTGTCCTTCGTTGCCCATGGAATCGCGATGGCTGACGCCGCCGCGCACCAGATAGGTGAGGGTCTCGAAGCCGCGATGCGGATGGTCGGGAAAGCCGCCCACGTCTTCGTCGCCGGGGGCGGTCTTCAGCTCGTCCAGCATCAGGAACGGGTCGAGGCCGCCGCCGAAGTCATGGATGCGGCGGATCTTCACGCCCGCGCCGTCCTGCGTCGGGTGCGAGTGGCGGATGCTGTCCGGTGGCGTGGGGTTCATGGCGTTCTCCTTCGCGTCGAGTCTGCACCATACCGACCGCAAAACGAAAAGAAAATTGCATGGTCCGATCCGGCGCGATATTGCCGGTCAGGGGAGCTGCCACGCGTCGGCGAAGGCCTCCAGGCTCTCGATGAAGTCGGGCTCGTGTTCGCGCCGATGCATGGTCAGGTGCAGCACGATGGCCGATTCGTCGGGCGGGTGGCCGGTGGTCAGGGTCCAGGCCACGCCGTTGGGGCAGTCCGGCAGGCTGAAGCGCACGCCGCCGTGGATGAGCTCGCGGTTCACGCGGAACTCGCCCCACAGGCAATAGATGACACCCTGATCGGCCCCCCGATCCTCGACCAGGTTGTCGATCAGGTCGCAGGCGGCGGGAAGGTCCGGAACCGTCAGGCGTCGCTGCAGACTGTCCGGGTCGGTCGTCTGGTCGAGGATGCGGTGAAACTCCATGGGCTACTCCACGCGGGGCAGGAATACCGGGTGGCCGTCCACCTCGCCGACGCTGAGGGCCTGGTTGTACAGCCGTTCCAGGGCGGCGGGCACCAGCATGGTGCGGGTGGGGCCCCAGCAGGCGCCGCCGTCGGGGAACATCAGCAGGAGGTGGTCGCAGAAGCGGGCGGCCAGATTGACGTCGTGCAGGGCCATCACCGCAGCGCGGCGTTCACCGCCGGCGATTTCGCGCACGCGCTGCAGGACGCTGACCTGGTGGTGCAAGTCGAGCTGGCTGGTGGGTTCGTCCAGCAGCAGGACCTGCGGGTCCTGGGTCAGTACGGTGGCGAGGGCCAGACGCTGGCGTTCGCCGCCGGAGAGGGTATCCACCTGCCGGCCCTCCATGCCGTCGAGATCCACGGTGGCCAGCGCGGCGCGGGCGGCGTCGACGTCCTCGCGGGTCTCGATGTCCCAGGGGCGCAGGTACGGGTGGCGGCCGATCAGCGCGGTTTCGAGGACGGTGGCAGGGAAGCCGTCGTGGTGGTTCTGGAACACCAGGCCCAGGCGTCGCGCCAGATCCGGCCGCGACAGGCTGCCCAGGGGCTGCCCGGTCAGTTCGATCCCGCCGGCGCGCGGGGGGCGCAGGCGGGCAAGGGTGTGCAGCAGCGTGCTCTTGCCGGCGCCATTGGGCCCGAGGATGCCCCAGCACTGGCCGGGATTCACGGTCAGGTGCAGCGGCGAGGAGTCGGCCCGTTCGGGGATGTCGATCACCAGATCGCGGGTGGCCAGCAGGGTGTCCGCCGTGGGGGCCTCGTGCACGCTGAGGGCCGCGGCGGAGACATGGGCGTGGGCGTCGCTGCGGGTGTCGGCGCGGCTCATCTCAGCGGCTCCGGTACAGCAGGAACAGGAACACCGGCACGCCCAGCATTGCGGTGATCACGCCCACTGGCAACTGCTCCGGGGCGATGATGGTGCGCGCGAGGGTATCGGCCAGGGTCAGCAGGATGCCACCGGCCAGCGCCGAGGCGGGCAGGATGACGCGCTGGTCGTTGCCGAAGACCAACCGCAGCATGTGCGGCACGATCAGGCCGACGAAGCCCACTGCGCCCACCTGGGTGACCGCGGTCGCGGTGATCAGCGACGCGGCGATGTAGATCGACCATTCCACTGGCCGCACCGACACGCCCAGGGCGGCGGCCTGCATCGGGCCGCGCGCGAGGACGTTCAGGGTGCGGCCCAGCGGCATGGCCGCCAGCACCACGAACACCAGCACGCCCCAGGCCGGGCCCGGATGGCGGGCATGCGAGACGTCGCCCATCAGCCAGTAGAGCATGCCCGGCAGCTCCGCGGTGGGGCTGACGGCCAGCAGGAAGCTGATCAGCGCGCCCCAGCCGGCGGCCACCACCACCCCGGTCAGGAGCAGGCGGGTGGCGGTCCAGGATCCGGTGCCATGTGCCAGGCCGAACACGATGAGCGTGGACAGCATGGCCCCGGCAAACGCGGCCGCCGACACCGAGAACATCGACAGCCCGGCGAGCATGGCCAGCAGTGCGCCCACCGAGGCGCCGCCGGAGAGACCCAGCACGTAGGGGTCGGCCAGCGGATTGCGCAGCAGCACCTGCATCAGCGCGCCGGCCACGCCCAGCAGCCCGCCCGCGGCGAACGCGGCCAGCGCGCGTGGCAGGCGCAGCTCGGTGATCAGCGTGGCGTGCAGCGCCGAGGCCTCGCCGGTGAGCACCCGCGGGAGCTCGCCGAGCGGGATGGCCACGCTGCCCCAGGCCAGGGCCACCACCAGCGACAGCAGCGAGGCGGGCAGCAGCACGCCCGCCGCCAGCAGGAAGGATCGGGTCACGGGAGCTTACGGCGATTCGGGACGCCGGTCGCGGGCGGTCTGCAGGTCCTCGCACATGAGGGCGGTGCCCTCGGCGATGCGCGGGGTGTGGCGCTGCAGCAGCGACGGCGGCAGGAAGAACAGGTTGTCGCGGCGCACCGCGAGCATGTTGTCCCACTCGCGCCAGGCCTCGACCCAGGCGGGGTTGTCCTCGCCCATGCCGCCACCGATGATGACCTCGGGGTCGGCGTGGATCACCGCTTCGCGGTCCATGCGGGGTACCAGGCGGTCGAGGTGGCCGAACACGTTCTCGCCGCCGCAGACCTCGATGGCCTCGGCGATCAGATGTTCGTTGTTCACCGTCATCAGTGGCTGGTCCCAGACCTGATAGAACAGCGGGACCGGGTCGCGATCCGCGTATTTCTGACGCAGCGCCTTGATCCCGTCGAGAAAGCGTTCCGCCTCGGCGCGGCCCTGATCGCCCGTTCCGGCCAGTTCGGCCATGCGCTCCATGCTGGAAGCCACGCCGTCGAACCCGCGCGGTTCGGAGGTGTAGACGGTCAGGCCCAGTTCGCGCAGGCGTTCGATGTGCGAGCGCGAGTTGCCGCTGTCCCAGGCCACCACCAGGTCGGGTTCCTTGGCGAGGATGCGTTCCAGGTCGAGACTGGTGTAGCCCCCGACCCGGGGGATGTCCGCGGCCTGTTCCGGGTAATCGCTGTGGTCGGTCGCGCCGATCACGCGGTCGCCGGCGCCGATCGCGAACAGTACCTCGGTGATGTGCGGGGCCAGGCTCACGATCCGCTCGGCCGGGGCGTCCAGCCGGACTTCCCGATCCGTGTCGTCGATCACGGAAATCGAGTCGTTGTCGGCGGCGTGGCCGGACGGGCTCAGCAGCAGGGCACTCGCCGCGAGCAGGGCCGGCAACAGGTTCGAACGATATGACATGCGCAGTGGTTCCTGGATTTCCGATTCCGGGGGCTGGCGCGGACGGTGCTTCTGCGGCAGCAAGCCGCAACCGGCGGTATGCCGCGCCTGCAAGGACGCAACATCATAACAGGAGTGTCACGGCCCCCGCGGGAGAGCCCGCCCGCGGCAGGGCCGTGTGTGACCGGGTGCACTGGAGAGGGCGGGTGCGAACGCGTATCATCCTGCCTTCCCGTCCGGCCATGCGCCGGATCCTCGCGACACCCTTGCACCCATCTCGCCCGCTGCCGGGAGACGCCTTCGCATGTCCCGCAACACCCCGTCATCCGCCGAACCTTCCAGCCCTTTCCCGGCCGCCCCGGAGTCGGGTTTTCCGCCGGAAGAAGCCGCCGCGGTCTACCGCGCGATCAACGAGCGCCGCGACATGCGGCATTTCCGTGCCGGCACCGTGGTGGACCCGGAGGTGCTGGGGCGCCTGCTGGAGGCGGCGCATCGTGCCCCCAGCGTCGGCTACATGCAGCCCTGGCGCTTCGTAAGGGTGGCCGATCCGGCGCTGCGCGAACGCATCCACGGCCATGTGGCCGCCGAACACGAGCGCACCGCCGAAGCCTGCGGCGAGCGCGGTGCCGAGGTCCAGCGGCTGAAGCTGGAGGGCATCCGCGACGCCGGGGAGATCCTGGTGGTCGCCCTGACCGACGGGCGCGAACGCTATGTGCTGGGCCGGCGCACCCTGCCGGAGATGGACCTGTGCTCGGCCGCCTGCGCGATCCAGAACCTGTGGCTGGCGGCGCGCGCCGAGGGCCTGGGCATGGGCTGGGTGTCGCTGTTCGAGCCGGAATGGCTGGCGCGCACCCTGGAGATGCCGGAGGGGGCGCACCCGATCGCGATCCTGTGCCTGGGCGAGGTGGAGGCGTTCTACGACGAGCCGATGCTGCAGACCGAGGGCTGGGACACCCGGCGTCCGCTGGAAGAACTGGTGTTCGAGGACCGCTGGGGGCAATCGGCTTCGACGCCCGTGTCCCATTCGCAGGACGACCCCCCGCAGGACGCATCCCGGGACGTTTCCCGAAACAGGAGTGTCTCATGACCGCCTTTCTCGTCCTGCTGGGCGCGCTGACCCTGGACCGGCTGTTCGGCGACCCCCGGCGCTTCCATCCGCTGGCCGGCTTCGGCCGCCTCGCGCAGGGGCTGGAACGGCGCTTCCACGCGGACAGCCGGCTGCGCGGGGCCCTGTTGCTGATGGTGCTGGTGCTGCCCTGGGTGGTGCTGGCGGCCTGGGCGGCCAGCCTCGCCTGGGGCTGGATCGTCAGCCTGCTGGTACTGGTGCTGGCACTGGGCTGGCGCTCGCTGGACGAACACGCCGAGCGGGTGGCGGTGGCGCTGGAGCAGGACGACCTTGAAGGCGCGCGCGCCGGAACCGGCATGCTGGTGTCGCGCGCGACCGACGAGATGGATGCCGACGGGGTCAGCCGCGCGACCGTGGAATCGGTGCTGGAGAACGGCAACGACGCCCTGTTCGCCACGGTGTTCTGGTTCCTGGTGGCCGGCGCGCCGGGGGTGGTTGCGTATCGGCTGGTGAACACCCTAGACGCGATGTGGGGCTATCGCACGCCGCGCCACCGCGATTTCGGCTGGGCCGCCGCGCGCCTGGACGACGTGCTCAACTACATCCCGGCGCGCCTGACCGCGCTGGCCTATGCCGCCGCCGGGCGCATGGGCAGCGCGCTGCGCTGCTGGCGCGAACAGGCCGCCGCGTGGAAGAGCCCCAACGCCGGGCCGGTGATGGCCGCCGGCGCGGGCGCGCTGGGCCTGCGCCTGGGTGGCTATGCGTATTACCACGGCCGGCGCGAATGGCGTCCGGTGCTGGGGCAGGCCGCGGAGGCCACCAGCGACAAAGATGAGGGGGCGGCCGGGGCCGCACGCATCCGCCGGGCGATGGCGCTGGTGGACCGCGCGCTGGCACTGTGGATGGCGGTGGTCGTGATCGGGGTGTCGTTCGTTGTCCTCGCCTGACGTCCGGTCCGGATCCCGGGACGGCGGGACGCCGGAGTCGCGCCATGGCGGGGGCGTTCGCGCGGCGGCCCGGCGCTGGGGGCATCCGGTCGAGGACTGGCTGGACCTGTCCACCGGCATCAACCCGCGGGGCTGGCCAGTGCCGCCGCTGCCGCCGCAGGCCTGGACGCGGCTGCCGGAGGCCGATGACGGGCTGGAGGCGGCGGCCGCCGCGTATTACGGCAGCAATGCCCTGCTGCCGCTGCCCGGGTCCCAGGCCGCGATCCAGGCCCTGCCGGTGCTGTGGGGCGAGGGTACCGGCCGCGAGCAGGCCCGCGTCGGCGTGCTGCACCCCGGCTACAACGAGCACGCCCGCGCCTGGAGCGCCTGCGGCCACGCCGTGCAGCCGGTGGAGCCGGAGGCCGGCGCCATCGAGGCCGTGCTGGACGCGCTCGACGTGCTGGTGCTGATCCACCCCAACAACCCCACTGGCACGCGCTTCGAGCCCGCGCAGCTGCGCGAGTGGCATGCGCGGCTGGCGCGGCGCGGCGGCTGGCTGGTGGTGGACGAGGCGTTCGTCGACAGCGAGCCACAGCTGAGCCTGGTGCCGGAGGGTCCGCGTGACGGGCTGGTGGTGCTGCGCTCGCTGGGCAAGTTCTTCGGCCTGGCCGGGGCCCGGGTCGGGTTCGTGTTCGCGCCGGAAGCGCTGCGCCGGGTGCTGAGCGCGCGCCTGGGGCCGTGGAGCGTGCCCGGGCCGTCGCGGCAGGTCGCGGCCGGGGCGCTGGCGGATCATGGCTGGCAGTCGGCGCGGCGCATGCAGCTGGCGGGCGAGGGCGAACGCCTGGCCGGCCTGCTGCGCGCGCACGGACTCGCCCCGGATGGCGGCACCGCGCTGTTCCAGTGGGTGCGCAGCGCACGCGCCGAAGAGATCCAGGACCGGCTGGCGCGGGCGGCGATCCTGGTGCGGCGCTTCGACGAGCCGGCCAGCCTGCGCTTCGGTCTGCCCGGTGACGAGGCCGGCTGGCGGCGCCTGGAGGCCGCGCTTTCGGAGCTGAGTGATGACTGATACCGGCGGCACGCTGATGGTCCAGGGCACCACCTCGGATGCCGGCAAGAGCGTGCTGGTGGCCGGGCTGGGGCGCGTGTTGCGCCGGCGCGGTATCGCGGTGGCGCCGTTCAAGCCGCAGAACATGGCGCTCAACAGCGCGGTGACCGCGCAGGGCGGCGAGATCGGGCGGGCCCAGGCCCTGCAGGCCGCGGCCTGCGGGCTGCAGCCGCATACCGACTTCAACCCGGTGTTGCTCAAGCCCTCCAGCGATCGCGGTGCGCAGGTGATCGTCAACGGCCGCGCGGTGGAGGAGCTGGACGCGCGCGCCTACCATGACTACAAGCCGGTGGCGCGCGAGGCGGTGCTGGCGGCGCACGGGCGTCTGGTGGCGCAATATGCCGCGGTGCTGGTGGAAGGGGCCGGCTCGCCCGCGGAGATCAACCTGCGCGCGGGTGACATCGCCAACATGGGGTTCGCCGAGGCGGTGGACTGTCCGGTGATCCTGGTCGCGGACATCGACCGCGGCGGGGTGTTCGCGCATCTGGTGGGCACGCTGGCGCTGCTGGCGGAAAGCGAACGGGCGCGGGTGGCCGGCTTCGTGATCAACCGCTTTCGCGGCGATCCGGCGCTGCTGCAGTCCGGGCTGGACTGGCTGGAGACCGAGACCGGCAAGCCGGTGCTGGGCGTGCTGCCGTATCTGTCCGGGCTGCAGCTGGATGCCGAGGACGCGCTGCTGCGCGAGGCGGCCCCGGCGAGTGACGCGTGGGCGAGCGGCGAGGGCGAGGCCCTGCAGGTGGTGGTGCCGGCGCTGCCGCGGATCTCCAACCATACGGATTTCGACCCGCTGCGCCTGCACCCCGGGGTGTCGCTGCGCTTCGCCGGGCCGGGGGAGCGGCTGCAGCCGGCGGATCTGGTGCTCCTGCCGGGGTCCAAGGCGGTGCGCGACGACCTGGCCTGGCTGCGCGAACAGGGCTTCGAACGCGAACTGATGCGCCACCTGCGCTACGGTGGCCGGGTGCTGGGGATCTGCGGCGGCTACCAGATGCTGGGGCGCGCGGTACACGACCCGGAAGGCGTCGAGGGCACCCCGGGCTCCTCGATCGGGCTGGGCCTGTTGGACGTGGAGACCACGCTGCGCCCGGCCAAGCAGCTGCGGCAGGTGACCGGCGAAGGCGTGATGGAGCGGGCGGCGCCGGTGCGCGGCTACGAGATCCACGCCGGGCACACCGCCGGGGCGGACTGCGAACGCCCGGTGCTGCAACTGTCCGCGGGGCCGGACGGCGCGCGGTCGACGGACGACGCAGTGGCCGGCACCTACGTGCACGGGGTGTTCGACGAGCCGGCCGCCGCCGGGGCATTGCTGGCCTGGGCCGGGCTGGACGCGGACGGCGCCGCCGTGGATCTGGACGCGCTGCGCGAGACGAGCCTGGAGCGTCTGGCCGACGCACTGGAGGAACACATGGACATCGACCGACTGCTGGACCTGCTGCACGTGCCACAAGGGGGCGCCCGGCCATGAGAACGTTGATCCTGGGCGGCGTGCGTTCGGGCAAGAGCCGCATGGCGGAGCAGCTGGCGCTGGGTTCCGGCCAGCCGGTGACCTACGTGGCCACCGCGCGCGCCGACGACGACGAGATGCTGCGGCGGGTGGAACAGCACCGCCGCCGCCGTCCGGCCGGCTGGGACCTGATCGAGGCCGGCGACGATCTGGCCGTGCGGCTGCAGGAGGCCGCGGCGCCGGATCGCTGCCTGCTGATCGACTGCCTGACCCTGTGGCTCACGCAGCTGCTGTGCACCGAAGACGAGGCGCACATCGAGCGCGAGCGCGAGGCACTGATCGCCACGCTGCCGACCCTGCCGGGTACCATTATCGCGGTGAGCAACGAGACCGGGCTGGGGATCGTGCCGCTGGATGCGCTGTCGCGGCGCTTCGCCGACGAGGCCGGCGCGCTGCACCAGCGCCTGGCCGCCGATCTCGACCGCGTGGTGCTGACCGTGGCCGGGCTGCCGCACGTGCTCAAGGGTCCGGTGGTGAACGCCTGATGCCCGAATCGACCCGCGAGGAACGCGCGTGACCGAAGACTGTGACTGGCTGAACGTCCCTGCCGCGCCCCTGGATGCCGGGGCGACCGCGCGTGCCCGCGCCCGACAGGAACGCCTGACCAAGCCGCCGGGCTCGCTGGGTCGCCTGGAGCCCCTGGCCGAGCGCCTGGCGGGGCTGCAGGGCCGCGAGTGCCCGCACCCGCCGCAGCCGTGGATCACCGTGTTCGCCGGCGACCATGGCGTGGTCGCCGAGGGCATCTCGCGCTTTCCGCAGGCCGTGACCGGGCAGATGGTTGCCAACTTCGCCGCCGGCGGGGCGGCCATCGCCGTGCTCGCGCGCAGCCTGGACGCGGGGCTGGAGATCATCGACCTGGGCACGCTGCCCGGCGGTCCCGAGCCCGAGGGCGTGATTCGCGCCGGCCTGGGCCCGGGCACTGCCAATTTCGCGCGCGAGCCGGCGATGACCCCGGCGCAGCTGGAGCGCGCGCTGAACACCGGACGCCAGGCGGCCGAACGGGCGCGCCAGGGCGAGGCGGGGCTGTTCATCGGCGGCGAGATGGGCATCGGCAACACCACCTCGGCGGCGGCCGTAGCCTGCGGTGTGCTGGGGGCCTCGCCGGACGCGCTGGCGGGCCCGGGCACCGGGCTGGACCCGGCCGGGGTGCGGCACAAGGCCGAGGTGATCGAACGCGCACTGGCCCTGCACGCCGAGGCCGGGGATTCGGCGCTGGAGTGGTTGCGCCGGGTCGGCGGCTTCGAGATCGCCGGGCTGACCGGTGCGTTCCTGGCCAGCGCGCAGATCGGTCAGCCGGTGCTGGTGGACGGTTTCATCGCCAGCACCGCGGCACTGGTGGCGACGCGGCTGTGCCCGGGGGCGGGGGACTGGTTCTTCTACGCCCACCGCTCCGCCGAGCCCGGGCACGACCGCGTGCTGGAGGCGCTGGGCGCGCAGCCGCTGCTGGATCTGGGCATGCGCCTGGGTGAGGGCAGTGGCGCGGCGACCGCGGTGCCGCTGCTGCGCATGGCCTGCGAGCTGCACGCCGGCATGGCGACTTTTGATGAGGCCGGGGTGGCGGACGACGAGTCCGGAGCGGGCGCGTGAGTACGGGGGCGTCCGCCGGCGACGGGGCGCGGGTCGGGCTGCTGCGCCACGGCGAGACCACCGGCGAGGGCTTCTGCGGCGCCGGCAGCGACGTGCCGCTGACCGCGCGCGGCCAGGCGGCGATGGAGGGCGAGCTGGCACGCCGGCGCCCGCCGGGCCTGGCCTCCGACGAACCGGCCTGGGATCGCATCGTGACCTCGCCGCTGCAGCGCTGTCAGGGACCGGCCTCGGCCTGGGCCGAGCGCTGGGACGTGCCGCTGGTGGTGGAACCCCGCCTGAAAGAGCTGCACTTCGGCGCCTGGGAGGGCCGCAGCGCCGCCGCGCTGATGGAGACCGAGGCCGACGCGCTGGGCCGCTTCTGGGAGGATCCGGAAGGCTGTCCGCCGCCGGAAGGCGAGGCGCTGAGCGTGTTCCGCGAGCGCGTGCTGGCCGGCTGGCGCGAGAGCGTGGCCACGCCCGGCACCGCGCGCACGCTGGTGGTGACCCACGGCGGCGTCATCCGCGTGCTGCGCGCGCACTTCGAGGGCATCCCGCTGGCCGAACTGCTGAACATCGAGGCCCCGCTGGCGGTGCTGCACTGGGTCGATCCCGCGCGGGTGCAGGCATGAGCCGGCCGGCCACGCTCGCCCCGCTGTGGCTGGCGCTGGTGTTCCTCACCCGGGTGCCACTGCCGGCACGCCTGCTGCCGGAGGCCCCGCGCCCGGAAGATGTCGGACGCTCGCTGCTGTTCTACCCGCTGGTGGGGCTGGTGCTGGGCCTGCTGCTGGTCGCCGTGGGCATGCTGCTGGCACTGCTGCCGGGCGCCGATCCGCTGCTGCTGGCCGCGCTGGTACTAGCCGGCTGGGTGGCGGTGACCGGCGCGCTGCATCTGGACGGGCTGGCCGACACGGTGGATGCCCGCGTGGGCAGCCATGGCGACCCCGAACGCGCCCGCACCATCATGAAGGATCCGACCTCCGGCCCGATCGCGGTGGCCACCGTGATGCTGGTGCTGCTGGTCAAGTTCGCCGCGCTGGTGCCGCTGGTGGCCGCCGCGCAGTGGCTGGCGCTGGTGATCGCCGTGGTCCTCGGCCGCGCCGCGCTGGTGCTGCTGTTCCGTCTCGCGGATTACCTCAATCCCGCCGGCCTGGGCGCCGACATGGCGGCGCACCTGCCCGAACGGCCTGCGGCCGGAGTACTGTTGGCCACCGCCATCGCCGTGGTCATCCTCGGCGTGGCCGGCGGCCTGCCCGGCGCCATCATCGCCCTGATCGCCGCCGGCGCCACCGTGGCCGCCCTGGCCGCGTTCTTCCGCCGCTGGCTCGGCGGCTTCACCGGCGATCCCGCCGGTGCCACCCTGGAGATCGTCGAGACCGTGGCCCTGGTGGTGATGGCCCTGACCCTCACCGCGTAGGGCCTCGCAGGCGGCCAGCCTCTGGCCGATTACAGCGGCCATCCCCCGGGCCCGATCGGCCGGAGGGCCGGCCTCTTGCCGGGGGGCACGGGTTCAACCGTAGGAGGCCAGCCCCCTGGCCGATTCGGCATTGCCCGACCGGGCGCGGGCATCCCTTCATCCGGGACAAAAATCATCCGGATCCCTAAAGCCTTAGCCCGAACGGTCGTTAAGGGAATCGAAGGCGGCATGACGCCGCAGAAGGATTGCCTCAGCCGGCCCCGCCGGCACCCTAGTTCCGGAGGAAACAACCATGTCCCAGGTCATCAACACCAACGTGATGTCGCTGAATGCCCAGCGCAACCTGAACGAGTCGCAGGGCGCGCTTTCGCAGTCGCTGGAGCGTCTGTCGTCGGGGCTTCGCATCAACAGTGCGAAGGACGACGCGGCGGGTCTGGCGATCTCGGAGCGTTTCACCAGCCAGATCAACGGCCTCAACCAGGCGGTACGCAACTCGAACGACGGCATCTCGCTGGCGCAGACCGCCGAGGGTGCGCTGGATACGGTCAGCGATGCCCTGCAGCGGGCTCGCGAGCTGTCCGTACAGGCGGCGAACGACTCCAACTCGGCGTCGGACCGTCAGGCGCTGAATGACGAGGTCCAGCAGCTGATGGACGAGGTGGGCCGGATCGCGAACAACACCGAGTTCAATGGCCAGCGAATCCTCGATGGCAGCGCCGAGGAGCTGTTCTTCCAGGTGGGTGCCAACCAGGGCCAGATGATCTCGGTTACCGAGGTGGACGCGCGCACCACCCAGCTGGGTTCTCAGGAGGTGGTCGGCAGCGGGGTCTACAGCTCGTCGGAGCTGGAGGACTTCGATTTTGATGAGATGGAAAACATCGAGATTGAAGTCTATGCGCCGGGGGCTGATCCCGACAATGGCGATGATCCGGTCGGTACCGTGACGGTGGATTTCGACGAAATTGACGGGGTGGAGTCTCTGGATGACGTGGTGCGCGCGATCAATTCTACGCTTGCGGAAGGCGTAGATGACGTGATGGATAACGGTAACGTTGATGAAGAAGCTACTGCGGCGGCGAACGAGGCCTTGCAGGCTGCTGACATCCAGGCATCGATCCGGGTCGACGATGACGGCAACCAGGGCATTGCATTGACCGGCGCATTCAACTCGCCGTTCGAGGTTTCGCAGAATGAAGATGATGGGGAGGCTGCCGACAATGCCTTTTTCGGTGACGAGGAACCTTCCGAACCCATCGACCTGACGGATATCGACGTCACCTCGCGTGATTCTGCTACCGAGGCGATTGGTGCTCTGGATGGCGCGCTGACCCAGATCAGTTCGCTGCGCTCCGAGCTGGGTGCGGTACAGACCCGCTTCGAGAGCACGATCTCCAACCTGGAGATCGGTTCGGAGAACCTGTCGGATGCGCGTTCGCGGATCATGGACGCGGACTTTGCGGCGGAGACGGCGGAGTTGACCCGCGCCGAGGTGCTGCAGCAGGCCGGCACCTCGGTGCTCGGCCAGGCCAATGCGGTGCCGCAGAACGTGCTGGGTCTGCTGCAGTAACAAGGAGGTTTCCTCCGGGCCCGTGCCGCGGGCCATCCCAGGGCCCGCCCCGAGTGATCGGGGCGGGCCTTTTTTGTGGTGGGGGAGATCGTGAAGGCCGGTGGTTTGGGCGGGTGCGGGTTTCGCGCGCGAGCGCGCTCC